>JBFWSI010000218.1:0-6731 GCA_050248455.1 Gammaproteobacteria bacterium
CGGTGTCGGCGAAACCCGCGTCGCGCGCTTCCTCGGCCGAATACCAGTGGTCCTGGCCGTCGCTCAGCAACGCGAGCATCTCGGCCTGGTCTCGGCCGGTCTTCGCGGCGTAGCTCGTGGCCATCGCCGCGGCCCAGGTGTCGAGCGTGTCGGCGAACTCGCGCATCGCCGCCGAGTTGCCGATCGCCGCGCCCCAAGGGGCATGGATCATCAGCAGCGCGTTCTCGGCCATCTCGACCGTATCGCCGGCCATCGCGACGAGCGACGCGATCGACGCGGCGATGCCGTCGATCGAGACGGTCACGGCGGCCTTGTGGCGCTTGATTGCGTTGTACATCGCCAAGCCGTCGGAGACGCTGCCCCCGAAGCTGTTGATGCGCACCGTGAGTTCTTCGACGTCGAGCGCGCCGATCTCGCGCACGAACTTCGCAGCCGTGACCGATTCCTCGGACCAGCTCTCGCCGATGTCGCCGTAGATCGAAACCTCGGCCGCCCGCGCGCCGCGGGCCCGGATCGAGTACCAGGGCTTCACAGACATTGCGGCACCTGCGTTGCGCTGCTGGTGCGCACCGCGATCGGCGAAGCCCTGTCGACATACCTGGCAAGCTCGATCAACTGAGACGCCAGATCGCGCATCTCGGCGCCCGTCAGGTCGATGTCGACCACCGTGCAATCGCTGAACAGCAACGAAAAACCGCCGGTCGCCTTGAGCGTCAACAAGTAGGTGAGTGGCTTGGCTTTGGGCATATCGTGACTCCTTGAGTTTGCATGTTGAATGTCGGCCGGCATGCGACACAAGATCAGGAACTCATGTCGCGCCGACGCGCGGTGCCGCGGATGATTCGCGCCAGATGCCGCGGTGAATCGGGTGCACCGAGCTCTCGGAGGCGTCGTCCTCGTTCGGTGTCACCCGCCTGGATTTCGCGGGCGAGCGCCGCCGGTTCGGCCGACTCGGCCAGCGCGCGCACCAGGTCGTCGCGCGCGCGCCGCTTGAGCGTCGTCAACGGAGCGCGCTGACCGCGCTTGACGCGCAGCCCGAGCTCGCGCGCCAGATCTCCGCCCTCGAGCCAGCGCGCGAGCCCGTCGGCAACCACGAGCGCGTGCGTTAAGTCGAAGCGACGAAGCAGCTCGATCGCCTGCAGGACCAGCTCGACGCGCGCGCACGGATCGGGCTCGGCCGGCTGCTCGACCGGCCGGATCGGGTCGAACCACTGCGCGCGGTTACGCATCGAAGCCGATCTCGCCCGCGAGGATGGCGCCCCACAGCGTGGCGATCGCACGCGCACGCGCTTCGAAGTCCAACGCGACGAAGCCGGCGCCGAGCCGCGATCGAACGAACTCGGGGCCGAGCCGCTCGAGCACGGGAGTGATGAGCTCCTCGATGACTGCCACCGGCAGCGCGATATCGATGCGCCGCTCGGCGGGAACTGCGGCGATCGCCGCGCGCAGGCCCGGTGCCAGATGCGCGAAGGTTCCGCAGGCGAGCGATTGCATCGCCGGCGCGACCAGCGCATGTACGGTTTCAACGGGATCTGTCACCACGGGAAGCCTCCATCATCAACGAGGAAAACGAACTCGCTCGACGGCGGCGCATCGGCCGCGTCATCGCGCAGAACTGTCCAGACGGCCTTCGGTATCGCCACGAAGCGCCGGCAGTCCGGGGGCATTTCAGACAACCTCGCCAGCAGCGCCTGGCGGTACGGGGCGACGTCATGGCCCTCGGCAATCAAGGCATTCGCCGCCTCGGCAAGCACGCAGACGATGCCGATGCGCGCAGCGTCGGTCGGATCGTCGTCGCCGCCGTCGCCGCCGTCGTCGTCGTCGTCGCCGTCGTCCACCAGTGCCGCGGGCTCGGTGCGGGTTCGGGCGATCGAATGCCGCTGGCCGAATCTGCGCGCCGGATCGAGGCGACGTTTGCACCAGGCCTCGGCCGCCGCAATGCTCGACACGTCCATGCCTTCGCGCTTCAGTTGGCTGATTCGGGAGGCCGAGACGCCGAGCGCCCGGGCAATCGCTTTTTGTGAAGGTTTAGTGCTCATGTGAACCCATCAGTTTAGGAATTGACCGGACAGTCACTACTGCGAGCCCGGGCCTCGTTGCACCCTCAAGGGAAGGCCCTGGGGAGAACCTAGACCCACTGGCTCGGGGTCGGACTGGCTCACGCCGGCCTTGAGCTGCGCCTCGCGCTCGGCAAGCCAGCGCCTCGCAGAGAATCGAGCCAGGCCACGCGCGTGCGGCTTGCGCCCCTTGGGCGGGTGGTCGACGGCCGGTGCCTCGGTCTTCGGGGCCGGCTCGGTCTTCGGGGCCGGCTCGGTCTTCGGGGCCGGCTCGGTCTTCGGCCCGCCGTCGTGATCCAGGATCAAATGCACCTTCGCGGATGCTGACCAGCGGGCGAGCAGGCGGGCAAGCCTGGTCGACTCGCGGGCTGGATCGAGCAGTAGGGCAACGACGATTGACCAGCGGTCGCTGGCCGAGCCCTGGGTGGAACGCAGTGGAACGCGTACCAGAGCATTGCAGCTATATATGCGCATACCCATGCCTATATGCCTTCCTGATTCGCCATCGCGTGCAATGTGTTGGTACGCGTTCCACTGCGTTCCACCTCAGAAGATTTCGCCATCGTCTTCGCCCTCTGGTTCGTCGTCCGGGGTGCGGATTCGGAGCCCCTCGTAGTAGCGATGCCGCTCGGAGTTGACGCGGCGGTTCGTGGTCCGAACGTGCGGCGCAGCGGCGGCGATGTCGCGGCCGAACGTCTGCTCGGTGCCTGGCTGGTCGCGGCCGTGATCCTTGCACCAGGCCTTCCACTCCTCGTACAGCGAGCGGATCGGCACCTGGGCGCCGGGCTCCACAACGCACCGCTCGCGCAGGAAGGCGCCGATGGGGCTGGCCAGGTCTTCCATCAGCCGCAGCGCAGCGGCGCCGTCCTCGGGCTGCACGAACCGCCCACGCTCGCGCAGGCGGCGCAGGCCGGCGAGCGCCCACGCCAGGATGCCGGGCAGCTCGGCCACCAGCTTGTGCTCTAGCTGGTGGTCCTCCTGGCCGATGAAGCTCCTGGACGTGCGCAGGATGACGAACCGGCTGGGCAGCGCGCTCGCGGCGTCCCGGAAGACCGGCACCTCGTTCGTGAGCACGATCAGCCGCGAGATCAGCCGGGCCGTGTAGGCCGTCTGGAACTTGCGGTCGACGCTGATCTCGTCCTCGCCTGTGATCCGCAGCAGGTTCTCGGCGATGGCGGCGATGTCGGCGCGGCCACCGAGCCGGGCATCGGAGATCAGCGCGGCGGTCTTGCCGATCAGCACCTGCAGGCCGAAGGGCTGGCCCAGCGAGGCGAGCGTCGGCGAGGCCACATTCCCGGCGCCGAGCAGGCGCACGATGATGCGGCCGATCGTGCCCTTCCCGGACCGCTTCGGGCCGACGACCATCATGGCCTTCTGTTGATCCGTCGCGGCGGTCAGCAGGTAGCCGAACCATTCCTGCAGGCAGTCGACGGACGCCTGGTCGTCAGGCCACAGGGCGGCCAGGAAGCGCAGCCAGGTGGCCGGCGCGGCGACCACCGGGTCGTGCTCGAAGGGCAGCGCGTAGGGCACGAACAGCCGGGGCGTCGGCGGGATCAATCGGCCGTCGTCGACGTTGAGCAGGCCATTCGCCAGCGGGATCATCGCGCGCGGATCAGGATCGTCGGGCCTGCGCTCGATCCACTCGGGCGCGCAGGGCACCGCCAGGTGCGACAGGTTCGCCGCACCGCGCAGGGCGTCGACCACGTTGTCGACGCGGGGCTTCGTGGTCGGCTTCTCCGAGCAGGCCGGGCCGATCCGATAGGCCAGCGCGCGCAGATCCGGCAGCGGGAGCACGACGTAGTGCGTCCCGGTCCACATGTGGAACTCGTCTTGCCAGTAGTGCAGGATGCGCGCGCCCGCGTGCCGGTAGTGGGCGGCGATGATCGAGCCCGCAGCGGCCACCGGATCGGCGAAGTCCGCATAGGCGGGTGCGCTTGTGGACAACTCGTAACCCATGGGTTCCAAGTTGTCCACACCAGCGGCCGGCGCCTTTCCGAGCACCCGCTCGATCTCCGCGCCCAGGCGGTCGATGAACTTCGCGGCGATGCCGGTGGGGTGCGCGGACAACAGCGACTGGATCGCGGCGGGGTCGAGACCACGCTCCTGCAGGGCGCGGACGGCCTTGTAGAACTTCTCCGAACGCTCGCCCTCCGGGGCGCCCTGCTCGATCAGATCGCGCAGCCAGGCGGGCAGGCGGCAGGGCTTCGTGGTCTTCCCGGCTTGCGTCTGAGCAGGTGCGCCAATTGGCGCAGCATGCTGGTTTGCGCCCTGCCGCTTCCGATCCCGCTCGGCCTGCCGCAGCGCCTCGATCTTCTCTTTGATGAACGCGATGTCGTCTGCGTCGACGGTGCGGACCGGCACGTCCTCGAACACCTGGCCGGTGACGGTGAAGAAGCGCCGGTCGACGAACAGCGCCAACTCGCGCCGCTTCGTCGTGCCGTCAGGCAGCGCCACAGGATCGCCGAATGAGACCTCCGACGACTTGTCGGCAGTCCCGGTGAAGAAGACCTTGAGGCCGCGCCCGCTCGGCGAGACCTCGGTGTAACTGCCGAGCCGCGTGACGATCTCAGCGGCCCAGGGCTCGACGATGCCGGCGGCGTCGAGGCAGGCGTCGAGATCCACGCCCTGCAGGCCGTCGCCGAGGAAGATTCCAGGCCCATCGGCTGCGCCCAGCGGCAGCTCGGCGAACGTCAGCCAGGTCGACGGATCGTTCGACTTCGCACGCCTGCCCCTCGCGCCGTAGGGCACCTTCGTGTGGCTGCCGTCGCGGGTCTCGTAGCGCCACCAGCACCAGTGCCGATCGCCGGCCAGGTGCGCGAGTTGATCGGGCAGCGTCATGCGGCCTCGAGGCCGGCACGCGACTGAATCTTTTCGGGCGCTTCGCGGCGCGCGAAGCGGCCGCGCAGGGCGGCGAATCGGCTCATGCTGCCGCCCTCGCCCGCAGCGCATCCAGCACGGTTCCGGCACGCCACCGGCTGCAGCGCGAGCCGTCACGCTCAGGTGCTGGAAAGCGATTGGCGCGGATTTCGGCGTAGAGCTTCGAACGCTTCCAGCCGGTCAGCTCGGAAACGACTTCGAACCGAAGGCGCTGCTCGGGATGGAAGGCTTCGGGAATTGCCGCAACGCGCGGCGCGGTTTTCGTCGTCACTTCGATGCGCTCCATGATCTGGCGCGCATCGGGTAGGCCGCTTACCTACGCTTGATGACGGTGCGCGTCGTCTATGTGCGCACTTTCTTGTTCTGGCGCGTGTTCGTCACGGCGCGTTATTGCGGGAATTTCGCGCCTTACGCGGAAAGACCAGGTGCGAGGCAGCGTCCTCGCTGATGTTGAACTTCTGCGCCACTGCCGCAAGCGCGCGCTCGGTTGGGGTTGGCGACCGCAGACCGTCGCCGTCCTCGGTCATCGCATCTATCAGTCGCTCCGCTGCCAGCACGATTTGGAAGTGACTGGAGATCTCGTGTTCCCTCCAGATCTTGGAAGCGCGCCTCGGCGTTTTGCGTCGGCCTCGTCGACGCTTCACCTTCCCTGCCAGCGCGTCGGCCAGCCACTCGCGCGCGAAGCCGGGAACGGGTTCCCGCCCCTGCTTCAAGAGCCGAGTTACGCGCGTGTCGTCGCCCTGCGCCCACTCATGAATCGCCCATCGCCAGAGCGTGTCCGTTCCGGGGTTAAGGATGAATGTCATAGCGCCAGCCCCGCGAGCGCGTCGCGCGCCTGGTCCTGCAACAGGTGGCCGTAGTGCCGTTCGATCATCAGGACCGACGTGCCGGAGAGCTGCGCAACGGTGAGCGTCGGCAGCTTGTGGACGGCCACCAGGTCGGTGATTGTTGAGTGTCTCAGCGCGTAGGCCGTTGTGGCGAGCGGCAGGCCTGCCGCCTTCACCGCATCCTTGATCGGGTACTTCCACGCATCCTTGTCCCACCGCTTGCCGTCCGCACGGGTCAGCAGCGGCGCGGCCGGCAACTTGTTCTTGGCCTGCTCGGCGAAGAATGCGGCCGTGGCCGGCGGCAGCGTGATCCGCCTATCGTTGCCGGTCTTGTCTTTGCCGATCGACAGCGTGGATAACCTCTTGTCGAAGCTTCCCGCATTCAGCGCGGCCACCGCGCCGGGGCGCAGCGGCAGCAGGCAAAGCGCCCGCAGGAAGCTCGCCAGGTCGGCCGGCGCCGCCTCGATCAGCTTCTTCCTCTGCACCGGGTCTAGATACACCTCGCGGCGGTTGTCTGCCGACTTCACCGGCTTGAGCTTCACCTTCCAAGCGTGGTCGCTGGTCACATCGCCATTCTCGATCGCGAGATTCAGCGCGGCGCGCAGCGTGGTCATGTCGCGGTTCAGCGAGGACTCAGAGCGCGGCCGCGTCGCCGCCTTCTCCTTGTCCTGCGGAATCGCCAGCGTCTTGCGCAGATCCTTGCGCCAGTCGTCTACCTGCTTCCCGGTCAGCTTCATGATCGGCGTGGCTGCGAGCTTCGCGTCGGAGTAGATCCAGCGCCGGAACCGGCCCTCGGCGTCCTTCGCGGTGCTCTCGCGCCCCTCGGCCCGTAGGTGCGCGACGTACGCCTCGCACACCTGGCGCAGCGTCTTGGCCTCGCTGGAGCCGCCCCGCCCCTTGTGCTAGAACCATTCCTCGGCGGCAGCCTTCGCCGCGTCGAACCGATCCGACGGCGCCAGGTGTCCGAAAC
>JBFWSI010000219.1:0-6727 GCA_050248455.1 Gammaproteobacteria bacterium
TGACGAAGGCCGTCGTCGGCAGGTGGGCGCTGGGCTGTCCGCGTGACCGGCCTCCGCGTTGCGGCGAGGCCTCGCCCTGGTTGGCATAGCCTTCGGCGAGCGCGCGGGCCAGCAGGCGCTGCGCCCTGTGCGGATCGTCGGGCGCGTCATAGTCCGCGTAATAGCCGTCGCGCTCGCCCGTCGCCAGCGCGTGCAGGCAATGGTGGACGTCGTCGTTCCACTGCGCGTCGTAATGCGCGGCGCGCGTCGGCGTGGGTCCGAGCAGGACGGCCGCGTTGTCGTCGTTCTCGAGGATCAGGTGCACGTGCCGCGCGGGATCGACGTCGCGGCGCACGCGCGCGGCGAGCTCCTCGAGGATCGTCGGCCGCGTGTCGTCGCGGATCGCGTGGACGGCATCGAGGCGCAGGCCGTCGAAGTGGTATTCGTCCAGCCAGTACAGCGCGTTGTGCACGAAGAACTCGCGCACGACCGCGCTGCCGGGGCCGTCGAAGCCGATCGCGCTGCCCCACGGCGTGCGATGCCGGGCGGTGAAGAAATCCGCCGCATAGGCGTGGAGATAATTGCCCTGCGGCCCGAAGTGGTTGTAGACGACGTCGAGCAGCATCATCAGGCCGTGGCGGTGCGCGGCGTCCACCAGCCGCTTCAAGTCCTCCGGCCGGCCGTAGCGGGCGTCCGGCGCATAGGGCAGGACGCCGTCGTAGCCCCAGTTGTGCTGGCCGGGGAAATCCGCGATCGGCATCAGCTCGACCGCAGTGATGCCGAGGGCGGCGAGCCGCGGGAGCTCGGCTTCGACGCCTGCGAAGGTTCCCTCCGCGGTGAAGCAGCCGACGTGCAGCTCGTAGACGACGGCCTCGTGCCAGGGGCGGCCGCGCCAGGCGGCGTCGCGCCAGTCATGGCGGCGCGGATCGACGACCTCGCTCGGCCCGGCCAGATCCTGCGGATTGAAACGTGAAGCGGGATCGGGCACGTCGAGGCTGCCGTCGATGCGATAGCGGTAGCACGCGCCGTCGCCGACGTCGGGCAGGGTGCAGCCGTACCAGCCGCCTGCGTCCCTGCGCATCGGCGCCACGCGTTCACCGGCCGCGCCGACGAGCACGAGCTCGACCTCGCGTGCGCTCGGCGCCCACACGCGGAAGCGTGTGCCGATGCCCGCGACGAACTGGGCACCGAAAGGCATCGCATGCGCGCGTTTCATGATCGCGCGTCGATCTCCTTCAGCAGCACCAGCGAGCGACCCTGCACGCGGTATTCTCCGCCGCTGAGGACCTCGCGCGCTTCATCGTCGTCGAGGTCCTCATCGCCGGCGTCGACGTTATCGGCGGTATCGACGACGACGCGCCATGCAGTGTCGGGGTGCAGCGACGGCAGCGCGAAGGCGAGCGCGTCGTGATGCGCGTTCAGCAGCAGCAGGAAATTGTCGTCGTGCAGCGGCTGGCCGCGCCGATCGGTGTCGAGCACCGCGTCGCCGGCGAGGTAGACGGCGACGCTGCGCGCGTAGCTCTGGGCCCATTCGGCATCCGTCATCTCCTGGCCCGCGGGCGTGAGCCACAGGATGTCCTTGACGCCTTCGCGGATCGGACGGCCCTGGAAGAAGCGCCGGCGGCGGAACACGGGGTGCCTCGCACGCAGGCGGATCATGCGACGGACGAAGGCCGTGAGCGCGTGATCCCAGGACTCCCAGTCCAGCCACGAGATCTCGTTGTCCTGGCAGTAGGCGTTGTTGTTGCCCTGCTGGGTGCGGCCGCCCTCGTCGCCGGCGAGCAGCATCGGCGCGCCCTGCGACAGCAGCAGCGTGGCGATGAAGTTGCGCTTCTGCCGCGCGCGCAGCGCATCGACCGCGGGATCGTCGGTGGGGCCTTCGGCGCCGCAGTTCCACGACAGGTTGTGCGCATGACCGTCGCGGTTGTCCTCGCCGTTGGCCTCGTTGTGCTTGTCGTCGTAGCTGACGAGATCCTGCAAGGTGAAGCCGTCGTGGGCCGTCACGTAGTTGATGCTCGCGAAGGGCGTGCGGCCGCTGCCCGCGTAGAGATCGCTGGAGCCGGTCAGGCGGCAGGCGAAGTCGCCGATGGTGCCGCCGTCGCCGCGCCAGTAGGCGCGCAGGGTGTCGCGGTACTTGTCGTTCCATTCGGCCCAGCCGGGCGGGAAATTGCCGACCTGGTAGCCGCCGACGCCGACGTCCCAGGGCTCGGCGATCAGCTTGACGCGCGAGAGCACGGGATCCTGCGAGATCACGTCGAAGAAGGTGCCGAGGCGATCGACGTCGTAGAGCTCGCGCGCGAGCGCCGCGGCGAGATCGAAGCGGAAGCCGTCGACGTGCATCTCCTCGACCCAGTAGCGCAGCGAGTCCATCAGCAGCTGCAGCACGCGCGGATGCGTCAGGTTCAAGGTGTTGCCGGTGCCGGTGAAGTCCATGTAGTAGCGCGGATTCTCGGCGACCAGCCGGTAGTAGGACGCGTTGTCGACGCCGCGGAAGCACAGCGTCGGCCCGAGGTGATTGCCTTCCGCCGTGTGGTTGTAGACGACGTCGAGGATGACCTCGAGCCCCGCGGAGTGCAGCGTCTTCACCATGGTCTTGAACTCGCTGATCCGCCCGGTCGCGGAGTAGCGCATGTCCGGCGCGAAGAAGCCGATCGAGTTGTAGCCCCAGTAGTTGCGCAGGCCGCGTTCGAGCAGGTGGCGATCGTCGACGAAGCTGTGCACCGGCATCAGCTCGACCGTCGTCACGCCGAGGCGCTTCAGGTGGTCGATGACGGGCGCCGTCGCGAGGCCGGCATAGGTGCCGCGCAGGCGCTCGGGCACCTCGGGATGGCGCAGCGTGTAGCCTCGCACGTGCAGCTCGTAGATGACGGTGTCGTGCCAGGGAATGTGCGGCGGGCGATCGTCGCCCCAGGTGAAGGCGGGATCGACGACGCGGCATTTCGGCATGCCGGCGGCGTTGTCGCGCCGATCCATCGCCAGATCCTCGCGGCGGCCGCCGATTCGATAGCCGAAATGCACGTCGTTCCACTTCAGGGTGCCCTGCAGGTGCTGCGCATAGGGCTCGATCAGCAGCTTGTGCGGATTGAAGCGGTGGCCCAGCTCGGGACGATAGGGGCCGTGCACGCGGTAGCCGTACAGCAGCCCCGGGCGCGCTTCCGGCAGATAGCCGTGCCAGATCGTCTCCGTGCATTCCGGCAGCGCGATGCGCTGGAGCTCGCGGCGACCGGAGTCGTCGAAGAGGCACAGCTCCACCTTCTCGGCGTGCGCGGAGAACAGTGCGAAGTTCACGCCTTCGCCGTCCCAGGTCGCGCCGCGCGGATAGGGCGAGCCGGGCCATACGGCCGTGATCGGGCCCGCCATGCTCAGCACTCCCACGAGCCGGCCGCGCGATGCGGCCCTTTCGCGAGCACGACGATGCCGGAAGGCGTCGTGTGGCAGCGTGGCGTGTCGGGCGTCGGTGCATGACCGAGCTCGACGCCGGGTGCGATGCAATTGAAGCGATCGACGATGACGCGGCGCAGGCGCGCACCGCGTCGGATCCGTGTGTGATCCATGATGATGCACTGCTCCAGCTCGACGTCCTCTTCGATCGTCACGTTGCGGCGGATGATCGACTGCCGGAGGCGCCCGCCGTGGATGCTGACGCCGGCGCCGATGCTGCAGTTCTCCAGCGTGCCGCCGATCACGCGCGCCGCCGGCTCCTGGTATTCGCTGGAGCGCACCGGCCATTCGGGATTGGCGAGATCGAAGCGCGGCGTCGCCCCCAGCAGATCCATGCTGGCGGCGAAGTACGCATCGATCGTGCCGACGTCGTGCCAGTAGCCGGCCGGCTCGTAGGCCCGCAGGCCAGGCACGCGATTGCGCGTGAAGTCATAGGCATGGACGGCGTGCGTATTGACCAGGCGCGGCAGCAGATGTCTGCCGAAGTCATGCTCGCCGCGCTCATGCGCCGCGCGCAGCGCCTCGACCAGCACCTGCGTGTCGAACAGGTAGTTGCCCATCGATGCATAGGCACGGGTGTCGTCGCCGGGCATGCCGGGCGGATCGGCGGGCTTTTCGAGGAAGCCGCGGATGCGGCCGCCGGCCTCGGCGTCGATCACGCCGAAGCCGCTGGCTTCGGCGCGCGGCACCGGCAGCGCCGCGACGCTGACGTCGGCACCGCTGTCGCGGTGAAACGCGATCATCTGGCGCAGATCCATGCGATAGACGTGATCGGCGCCGAACACCGCGACCAGCGCCGGCGCGTGCTGCTCGATCAGCTGCAGGTTCTGGTGAACCGCGTCCGCCGTGCCCTGGAACCAGTCGGCGCCGTGCCGCATCTGCGGCGGCACGACGCTGACGAAGCGCCGCGACGAGGGCCCCGTCATCGGCCACGCGCGGGCAACGTGATCGATCAGCGACTGCGACTTGTACTGCACGAGCAGGTACACCGACTCGACACCCGAGTTGAAGAGGTTCGACAGCACGAAATCGACCAGGCGGTACCGGCCGCCGAAGGGCACGGCGGGCTTCGAGCGCTCGGCCGTGAGCGGCGCGAGCCGGCGGCCCTCGCCGCCGGCGAGCACCATCGCCAGCACGCGCGGCTCAGCCATCGCCGTTGCCGCGCGAGCGCACGTCCGCCTCGGGCCACCAGCGCGCGAGCAGCGCGGCGGCCCAGCGCTGGCCGCCGAGGCCGAAGGCCAGTGCCAGCGCGAGCACGAGGCCGGCGAGGAGGATCAGGAAGGTCAGGCGCACGATGCCGCCACCGACCTCCAGCACGTCGATCGCGATCAGCACGACGAAGACGAAGATCGCATAGCGCACCAGCCGCCCCAGCAGATCGGCGTCGGCCGGGCCGGTGTGGCGCAGGAACGCGCTCGTCGCCGCGCCGCCGACGCGCGCGAAATACGTCCCGACCGCGAGCAGGACGAGGGCGAGCGCGACGCGCGGCAGGAAGGCGAGCAGCTTGCCCGTCAGCGCCGTGACGTAGGCGAGACCCAGGCCGTTGAACGCGATCGCGAGCGCGGCGACGATCACCATCCACTTCGCGAGCCAGCCCAGCCAGTCGCTCATGCGGCTCTCGACGCCGCCTTCGTGCAGGAAGTCGTCGATGCCCGCGCGGCGCGTCAGCACGTCGAAGTTGATCGCGCGCAGCGTGCGGACCACGGTGTAGCGCACCGCCTTCGCGAGCAGCCAGCCGCCGGCGACGATCGCGACGGCGACGGCCAGCCGCGGCAGGAAGGCCGCGACCTGCACGAGCAGGGTGCGTATCGGTTCGAAGAAGACGTTCACTTCGTCCACGTCGCCTCCTCTCGCGCCGCGTCGGCCGGCGGGACTCCCACCCAACGCAGGATCCCGCGCAGGGGAATGAGCGCCCAGGCCGGACGGTTGTCGAGCTCGTAGCGCAGCTCGTAGCAGGCCTTCTCGATCTCGAACAGCGAGATCAGCGTCGTCATCGTCTCGACCTCGGGGGTCGGGCGCTCGGGGCCGACGGCGACCGACGCGTAGGCGTCGACGAAGGCCTGCCGCGCCGCGCGCTCCCAGTCGTCGATCAGGGACGCGAGCCGCGGCTCGTCGTCCGCGCGCTGCGCGGCGGCCTTCAGCAGCGCGCTGGCACCGGCGTAATGGAAGGAGCGCAGCATGCCGGCGACGTCGCGCAGCGGCGAGTGCTTGGCGCGCCGCTCCTCGAGACTGCGGCCGGGCTCGCCTTCGAAGTCCGAGATCACGAAGTCGTCGTTGACGAGCAGCACCTGCGCGAGGTGGAAGTCGCCGTGATAGCGGCTCTTCGTGCCGGCCGCGAGCGGCGGCAGCGCCGCGGCGAGGCGTGCGATGAGCTCCGCTTCGCGCGCGAGCACGGGCTCGGCCGCGGCCTGGACGGCGCTCGGCAGGCTGCCGAGCGTCGCGCGCAGGCGCGCGAGGCTGGCCTCGGTCTCGGCGACGATCCGCGCATGCCAGGCGCTCAGATCCTCGGTCGTGACGGGCTCCGGATCGAAGGCGGGATCGCCGGTAGGAGTTCCCAGTGCCAGATGCAGCTGGCCCGTGCGCAGCCCCAGCGTCTGCACGCGCGTCAGGTACACGCCGTGCGCGTCGCTGCCGGGATCCTGCGCGGCCTCGCGCTGCGCCTCGAGGAAACGCGCGAGATGATCGAGCGTGTAGTCCCAGCCGTCGCCCTGGTTGGCGACATAGCGGTAGAGCACCGCGAGCGTGTACTCGCCGCCGTCCGCCAGGTCCAGCTCGAGCGCGCCGGCGATCGGCACCGCGTGCGCATAGTCCGTGTGCGTGGTGAGAAAGCGGCCTATCTCGAGCTCCGGATTGATGCCCTTGCGCAGCCGCCGGAAGCCCTTGAGGAAGTAGCGATCGCCGAGCTGCGCCGTGCTGTTGCTGCTGAGCGAGCGGGCGTGGAAGTCCAGCGTGCGGAGCAGGTCCGGATCGGGATCGCCGAAGGCCGGCGTGCGACTGAAGCGCAGCCGTCCGCCGGGCGCCTCGACGACCGACGCGCCACGCATGTGTTCGAGCAGCGCGTGACAGAAGCGCGGATCGGCGAAGGCATCGGCGAGAAGCCCGACGTTCGCCTGCTGGCGCACGCGCGCGACGGCGGCGGGCTGCAACAGGCGCAGCCGTTCCTCCTCGTCCTCCCACACCAGGCTCAGCGGCACGAAATAGCACGCCGCTTCCCCGTCCAGCGCAACCTCGAGCAGCGTGCACAGCGCGGACTCGCCCCTGCTGGTGAGCTCGACGGTATGTTTCAGCGCGGCCGCATCGATGTGCC
>JBFWSI010000220.1:0-6718 GCA_050248455.1 Gammaproteobacteria bacterium
CCGGATCCACGCGCCGACCTGCTCGCCGAAACGCTGATCGGGCACGCCGAACACCGCGACGTCCTGGATCTTCGGGTGCCGGAACAGGAATTCCTCGATCTCGCGCGGATACACGTTCTCACCGCCGCGGATGATCATGTCCTTCACGCGGCCGACGATGTTGCAGTAGCCCTCGTCATCCATCACCGCGAGATCGCCCGTGTGCATCCAGCCCGCCCCGTCGATGGACTCGCGCGTCCTCTCATCGTCGTCCCAGTAGCCGCGCATCACGCTGTAGCCGCGCGTGCACAGCTCGCCGCGCGCATTGCGCGGCACCGTGCGCCCCTCGGCGTCGACGATCTTGACCTGCACGTGCGGGTGGATGCGGCCAATCGTCGACACCCGTTTCTCGAGCGGATCGTCGACGCCGCTCTGGAAGCTGACGGGACTCGTTTCCGTCATGCCGTAGGCAATGGTGACCTGCGACATGTGCATTTCGCTCAGCACGCGTTTCATCACCTCGATCGGGCAGGGCGCGCCGGCCATGATCCCGGTGCGCAGCGAGGAGAGGTCGTACTGTGCGAAATCGGGATGATCGAGCTCGGCGATGAACATCGTCGGCACGCCGTGCAATGCCGTGCAGCGCTCGGCCGCGACGGCCTCGAGCACCGACTTCGGCTCGAAGGAATCGGCCGGGAACACCATCGTCGCGCCGTGCGTCACGCAGGTCAGCACGCTCATCACCATGCCGAAGCAGTGATACAGCGGCACCGGGATGCATAGTCGGTCTTCGGCGCCGAAGCGCATCGCCCGGCCCACGAACCAGCCGTTGTTGATCACGTTGAAATGCGTCAGCGTCGCGCCCTTCGGCATGCCGGTGGTGCCGCTGGTGAACTGGATGTTGATCGGATCGTCGGGCTGCAGGGTCGGCGCGAGCGCGGCGAGCCGCGCGCGACTTGCGTCGCTCGCATGGCCCGCGACGTCGGCGTAGCGGTACATGCCGGGCTGTGTCTCCTCGTCGATCGCGATCACGCAGCGCAGCTGCGGCAGCTTCGCCGCCGTCAGCGCCCCGGGCGCACAGTGCGCAAGCTCCGGCGCGAGGCTGCGCAACATCGACAGGTAGTCGCTGCTCTTGAACACGCGGGCGGTGATCAGCGCCGTGCAGCCGACCTTGTTCAGCGCGTACTCGAGCTCGGCGAGCCGATAGGCCGGGTTGATGTTGACGAGCACGAGGCCGGCCTTGGCGGTCGCGAACTGCGCAATCACCCATTCGGCGCAGTTCGGCGACCAGATCCCGATGCGCGATCCCGGCTCCAGCCCCAGCGCGACGAGGCCGGCGGCGAAGGCGTCGGCGCGCGCCTTCAGGCCGGCATAGTCGAGCCGGATCCCCTGGTGACGCACGACCAGCGCCTCGCGCGTGCCGTGGGCCGCCGCGGCGCGATCGATCAGCTCGCCCAGGGTCAGGTACAGCAGGGGTTCGGCGCTCGCGCCGTGAACGAAACTCGGCTCCGCAGTCGACATGGGCTCAGTGCTCCGGGCCGTCGTCGCGGCCGTTCAGAATTCCAGGTGTTTCGGCGTGCGCGGGAACGGGATCACGTCGCGGATGTTCGACACGCCCGTCGCGAACATCAGGAAGCGCTCGAAGCCGAGACCGAAACCCGCATGCGGCGCCGTGCCGTAGCGCCGAGTATCGAGGTACCACCAGTAATCGGCTTCGCTCAGCCCTGTCGCGGCGATGCGCGCCGCGAGCCGGTCGAGCCGCTCCTCGCGCTGGCTGCCGCCGACGAGCTCGCCGATCTTCGGGATCAGCAGATCCATCGCGGCGACGGTGCGCCCGTCGTCATTCTGCCGCATGTAGAAGGCCTTGATGTCCTGCGGCCAGTCATGGACGAACACGGGCCCGCCGAAGTGCTGTTCGGTCAAATAGTGCTCGTGCTCGGACTGCAGATCGGCGCCCCAGGTCGGCGCATATTCGAAGGGGACGCCCGCGGCCGCAAGGATCGCGATCGCGTCCGTATAGCTGACGCGCACGAACTCGGCGCGGCGCACGGCATCGAGCCGCGCCCGCAGCGTCGGGTCGACGAAACTGGTGAAGACCTCGAGGTCCTCGGCACAGTCTTCACAGATGAAATCGAGCAGCGCCTTCACCATGTCCTCGGCGAGCTGCATGTCGTCGGCGAGATCGGCGAACGCGAGCTCGGGCTCGATCATCCAGAACTCGGCCATGTGGCGGCTCGTGTTCGAGTTCTCGGCGCGGAAGGTCGGCCCGAAGGTATAGACCTTGCCGAGTCCCAGGCAGTAGGTCTCGACCGCGAGCTGACCCGACACCGTCAAATGGGCTTCCTTGCCGAAGAAATCGGCGTCGAAGTCGACCTTGCCCTCGCGCTGCGGCACGCGCTCCAGCGGCAGCGTCGTCACGCGGAACATGTCGCCGGCGCCCTCGCAGTCCGAGCCCGTGATGATCGGCGTGTGGATGTAGTGGAAGCCGCGGCCCTGGAAGAACTCGTGGATCTTCCACGCCAGCCGCGAGCGCAGGCGCGCCATCGCGCCATATTTGTTGGTGCGCGAGCGCAGGTGCGCGATCGTGCGCAGGTATTCGTCCGAGTGGCGCTTCTTCTGCAAGGGGTAGTCGTCGGGGCAGGGGCCGACGATCGCGAGGCGCGACGCCTTCAGCTCCCAGCGCTGTCCCTTGCCGGCAGAGGCGATGAGATCGCCTTCGAGCCTGACGGCGGCGCCCGTGCTCGCGTCCTTGATCGCCTCGTAGCCCGCGCAGTCCGCGGCGACCACGCATTGCAGCGACTTCAGGCAGGAGCCGTCGTTCAGCTCGACGAAGGAGAAGTCCTTCGCGTCGCGCCGCGTGCGCACCCAGCCGCGGACGTCGATCGCGGCGATCGGCGTCTCCGCGGCCAGCAGTTCACGGATCGAATATCGCGTCGTCATCGCGCCGGGCAGGCCGTCAGTCGGGCTCGTAACCGAGATTCGGCGCGAGCCAGCGCTCGGCCTCGCGCAGGTCCATGCCCTTGCGGCGCGCGTAGTCGGCGACCTGATCCTTGTTGATCTGGCCGACACCGAAATAGCGCGCGTTCGGATGCGAGAAATACCAGCCGCACACCGAAGCCGCCGGTGTCATCGCGAAATTGCTGCTCAGCTCGATGCCGGTGCGCTCCTCGACGCCGAGCAATGACCACAGCAGCGGCTTCTCGGTGTGATCGGGGCAGGCCGGATAGCCCGGCGCCGGCCGGATCCCGCGATAGGCCTCGCCGATGAGCCCATCGGCGTCCAGTCGCTCGTCGGCCGCGTAGGCCCACATCTCGCGGCGCACGTAGGCGTGCAGGCGCTCGGCGAAGGCCTCGGCCAGGCGATCGGCGAGGGCTTTCGCCATGATCGCGTTGTAGTCGTCGTGCTCGCGCTCGAAGCGCGCGACCAGCACGTCGACGCCGAAGCCCGCCGACACCGCGAAGGCCCCGAACCAGTCGCGCTTGCCGCTGGACTTCGGCGCGACGAAATCGGCGAGCGCGTAGTTCGGCTGGCCGTTGGTCTTGCGCTGCTGCTGGCGCAGGCTGTGCACGACGCCGAGCGCGCGGTGGCTGCCGTCCGGCGCGCGGATCTCGATGTCGTCCTCGATCGCGTTCGCCTCGAACAGACCGACGACGCCGCGGGCCTGCAGCAGCCGGCCCTCGACGATCTCGTCGAGCAGCGCGAGGGCGTCGCGATGCAGGCGCCGCGCTTCCTCGCCGACGATCGCGTCGTCGAGGATGCGAGGGTACTTGCCGGCGAGCTCCCAGGCCGAGAAGAACGGCGTCCAGTCGATGTAGGGCAGGAGATCGGTCAGCGGCCAGTCGTCGAAGACGCGGATCCCCGTTTCCTTCGGCGCCGGCGGATCGTACTGATCCCAGGCCGGGCTGAAGCGATGCTGGCGCGCCTCGGCGAGCGAGAGCCACTCGAAGCCCGACTGGCGCTGCCGATGGCGCTCGCGGATCGTCGCGTACTCGTCGCGCATCTTGGCGACGAAGCCGCGTTTCAGCTCGCGGCTGACCAGGCTGGTCGCGACGCCGACCGCGCGCGAGGCATCCTTCACGTGCACCACGGGGCCGCTGTAGGCGGGCTCGATCTTGACCGCCGTGTGCGTGCGCGAGGTCGTCGCGCCGCCGATCAGCAGCGGCAGCTCGAGCTTGCGGCGCTCCATCTCGGCCGCGACCTGCGCCATTTCCTCCAGCGACGGCGTGATCAGGCCCGACAGGCCGACGATGTCCGCGCCCTCGCGCACGGCGGCGTCGAGGATGTCGTTGCCGGCGACCATCACACCGAGATCGATGACCTCGAAGTTGTTGCACTGGAGCACGACGCCGACGATGTTCTTGCCGATGTCGTGCACGTCGCCCTTGACCGTCGCGAGCACGATGCGGCCGGCGGCGCTCGCGGTGCTGCCGCTCTTCGCCTTCTCGGCCTCGATGAACGGGATCAGGTGCGCGACCGCCTTCTTCATCACGCGCGCGCTCTTGACGACCTGCGGCAGGAACATCTTGCCGGCCCCGAAGAGATCGCCGACGACGTTCATGCCGGCCATCAGCGGCCCCTCGATCACGGCGAGCGGATAGGGCGCGGCGAGCCGCGCCTCCTCGGTGTCCTCGACGACGTAGTCGGCGATGCCCTTGACGAGCGCGTGCGACAGGCGCGCCTCGACCGGCGCCTTGCGCCATTCCTCTTCCTCGACCTTCTGCTTCGCCTCGCCCTTGACGTTGCCTGCGTACTGGATGAGGCGTTCGGTCGCCTCCGGCGTGCGATTGAACAGCACGTCCTCGACGAGGCTCAGCAAGGTCGGCTCGATCTCGTCGTAGATGCCGAGCTGGCCGGCATTGACGATCGCCATGTCGAGCCCGGCCTTGATGCCGTGATAGAGGAAGGCCGAATGGATCGCTTCGCGCACGGGATTGTTGCCGCGGAACGAGAACGACACGTTGCTGACCCCGCCGCTGACGTGCGCATGCGGCAGACGCGCCTTGATCAGCCGCGTCGCGTCGAAGAAGGCGATCGCGTATTCGTTGTGTTCCTCGATGCCGGTCGCGACCGTCAATACGTTGGGATCGAAGACGATGTCCTCGGGCGGGAAATCGAGACGATCGACGAGCAGGCGATACGAGCGCTCGCAGATCGCGATCTTGCGCGCCGCCGTGTCGGCCTGGCCGTGCTCGTCGAAGGCCATGACGACGACGGCCGCGCCGTAGCGCCGGCACAGCCGCGCCTGCTCGAGGAGCTTGTCCTCGCCTTCCTTCAGGCTGATCGAATTGACGATGCCCTTGCCCTGCAGGCAGCGCAGGCCCGCCTCGAGCACCGACCATTTCGACGAGTCGAGCATGATCGGCACGCGCGAGATGTCGGGATCTGAGGCGATGCGGTGCAGGAACTCGACCATCAGGGCCTCGGAATCGAGCAGGCCCTCGTCCATGTTGATGTCGATGATCTGCGCGCCGTTGTCGACCTGCTGGCGCGCGACGTCGAGCGCGGCTTCGAGCTTGCCCTCCTTGACCAGTGCCGCGAACTTCGGCGAGCCCGTGACGTTGGTGCGCTCGCCGACGTTGATGAAGCCCGTCTCCGGCGTCAGGTTCAAGGGTTCGAGCCCGGACAGACGGCAGTGGCGCGGCACATTGGGCACGCGGCGCGGGGCGATACCCCTCAGCGCCTCGCCGATCGCGCGAATGTGGTCCGGCGTCGTGCCACAGCAGCCGCCGGCCATGTTGAGCAGGCCGGCGTCGGCGAACTCGCGCAGCACCGCCGCCATGTGCGCGGGCGTGTCGTCGTATTCGCCGAAGGCGTTCGGCAGGCCGGCGTTCGGGTGAAGGCTGACGAAGGTGTCGGCGACGCGCGACAGCTCGCTGACGTAGGGCCGCAGATCTTCGGCGCCGAGCGCGCAGTTGAGGCCGATGAACAGCGGCTGCGCGTGGCGCACCGAGTTCCAGAAGGCCTCGGTGGTCTGTCCGGTCAGCGTGCGGCCGCTGCGATCGGTGATCGTGCCGGAGATCACGATCGGCAGGCGCAGGCCGCGATCGTCGAAGTACTGATCGATCGCGTACAGCGCAGCCTTCGCATTCAAGGTGTCGAAGATCGTCTCGACCAGCAGCAGATCCGCGCCGCCGGCGACCAGCCCGTCGACGGCCTCGTAGTAGGCCTGGCGCAGGGCTTCGAAATCGATGTTGCGGAAGCTCGGATCGTGCACGTCCGGCGACACCGAGGCGGTGCGGTTGGTCGGCCCGAGCACGCCGGCGACGTAGCGCCGGCGCCCGTCGCCCGCGGCGTCGACGACGCCGCGGGCGAGCCGCGCGGCAGCCTCGTTCAGCTCGCGCGCGAACGCGGACAGGCCGTAGTCGGCCTGCGCGATCGCCGTCGAATTGAAGGTGTTGGTCTCGATGATGTCCGCGCCGGCGGCGACGAAGGCCGCGTGGATGTCGCGGATGATCGCGGGCTGCGTCAGGCTCAGCAGATCGTTGTTGCCCTTGAGGTCGATCGCGTGCGCGGCGAAGCGCGTGCCGCGATAGTCCTGTTCGCTCAGCCCGTGGCGCTGGATCATCGTGCCCATCGCGCCGTCGAGCAGCAGGATCTCGCGCTCGAGGCGCTCGCGCAGCTGGGATTCAATCGTCGATTGCGTCATGTCTTCATCCGTTCGAAGCGGTCTGCTCGATCGCGGGACGCGCCGGCCGCGTGCGCCGCTTGCGCTGCCAGTGCCACAGCGCGGCGAGCGTCG
>JBFWSI010000221.1:0-6699 GCA_050248455.1 Gammaproteobacteria bacterium
ACCAGGCTCAGCGCCGACAGATCCTTCGGCGGCGACTCGAAGCGCCAGCCCAGCGACAGGCACACCGCGCTGCCCGGCGGCGCGAGCCAGCGATCGCCGCGACGGCCGCGCCCGGCCGTCTGGTACTCGGCGAGCCAGGCGTGGCCGTGGACACCCGCCGTCGGCACCAGCTCGAGCAGGCGCTGATTGGTCGAGTCCGTCACCTGGCTCACCGTGATGCTGCCGATCTCCGCGGCGACGTCGGGCGCGAGCGCGTGGCGTATCGCGTGCTCGTTCAGGAATTCGAAGCCGCGCGCGAGCTGGTAACCCTTGCCGCGCACGGCATAGTTGTCGACGCCGAGGGCCTGCAGCCGCTTCACGCGGTTCCACACCGCGGCGCGGCTCACGTGCAGACGCGCCGCCAGGCTCGCGCCCGAATGGGCGCGCCCGTCGGCGAGCGCGGCGAGCAGATCGTAGGACTTGTCCATGCGGGGCGGATGCGCGCAGCGCGCGGCCGGCCGGAGCGGGATCAGGATTTGGGTTTGTTCGCGTACGGCGAGTTCGGCAGCACGACGGTGTCGATCTGCGGCGGCGTATCGACCGGGCTCGCGGGCAATATCGTCGTCTTGTCCGCGTCCGGCGACGGTCGATCCACGTTCATCTCGCCCGTCACGTCGAACACCTCGTCGGCGGCGTCCGCGGCGGACATCTCGGCCAGATCGTTCGTCGTCGCTTCGGGCGCGTCGGCGAGGAACTCGTCGAAGCCCACGCCCGCGGCCGGCAGCGGCGAATCCGGCGGCTGCGGGATGTCGTCGATGCTGCTGGTCGCGAGAAAATCCTCCAGCGTCTCGTCGCCGTCGTCGGCGGCGGACGCGCTGCCGAGCACGGTGTCCATCTGGCCGAAGGTGGCGGTGCCGAGCGGACGCGAGGTGCCGTCGAGACCGCGCGGCGCGGCCGGCATCACGGTGGTCGCGGTCGCGAAGTCCTCGCCTTCCGGGAGGTCGCCGCCCGGGAAGCTCGGCGTGCGTGCGGCGGTGATGTCGAGCACGTCGTCGGCGACATCGCTGTTCACCAGATCGGGCGTCGGGTGCATCGTCACGTCGTCGAAGAAGCCGGAGGCCTGGGCCTCGAAATCGTCCTGCGGCGTATCGAAGCTCGTGTGCTGCAGCAGATCGCCGACGGCGAGCGTCTCCGGCTCGTCCTCGACGTCGAAGTCGTCCGGTTGGGCATCCGGCGGCTGCAGCACTTCGGTGCGAGCGTGACCGGCCGCCGCGTGCGCGCCGCTGTCGTTGAAGAACGCGGCCTTGTCCGCTTCCAGCGCCTGGAGATCGCCGTCGACCGCGGTGACGTCGCTGGCGTCGCCGCCATCACCGAAGTCGCCGTCGAAGAGATCGTCGGCGAGCGGCGCCGCGGCTGCGCCGGCCGCCGCTGCACCGGCTGCCTGCGCGATGCTGCCTGCAGCGAAGCCACCGCTCAAGGCCGCCGTCGAGGCGGCTGCGAGCGTCTGATCCATCGATGCGACGATGGTCTGATCGGCCGGCATGCCGACGACGGTCTGGTTGACGCCGTCCGGGCACTGGAACTCGAACTCGAAGCGGTGGAACTTCACGCGATCGCCGTGACGCAGTTGGCGCTCGCCGAGCACCTTCTCGTCGTTGACGAAAGTGCCGTTGACGCTGCCCTGGTCGACGAGCCAGTAGGCGCGATCCTTGGCGCGGATCACCGCGTGCCGGCGACCGACAGTCGCCTTGTTGACGACGTAGTAGTCGAGATAGTCGGGATCGCTGCCCGCGATGCGGCCGATCATCAGCGGCTTCTCGCCGATCTTGCGCGGCGCTTCGCCGCTCAGGCCGTTGACGTCGACGAGCCAGGCTTCGGCGAGGCCCGATTGCGCACCGGCCGGCGGCGGCGCGCTCGCGGGCTTCGCCGCATCCTTCTTCGGCGCCTCACCCTTGTTGCGGAACATCAGCCACAGGGCCACGAGCACGGCGAGGATCGCGCCGCCGATCGCGGCGAGCTTGCCGATCGACAGCGCCGGCGTCGCCGCCTCTTCCGCGCTGGGCTCGGGCCGCATCACGACGGCTTCGCCCGGCTGTGCGCTCTCGAGTTCCTGGATCAACTGCTCGACCGGCACGCCGGTTTCCTTCGAGAGTTGCTCGAGGGACTTCATTTCCTCGGCGGACAGCGCGGGACCGCCGGCGATCGACGCCGACTCCGGCGCGGGCGGCGGCGCGGGCTCGGCCACCGCCGGGGCCGGCGTCTCGGCAACTGGCGCCGGCGGAGGCGCCGTCGGCGCGGGCGCTGCGGGCGCCGGTGCCGGCGCGGGCTCGGCCGGCGCCGCGACTTCCGGCGGCGGCTCGCGCGTCAGCACTTCCTGCACCTTGGCGAGCGCGGCCGGCAGCTCGGCCGGCGTCGCGGCCCGGAAATACTCGGCGCTGGTCTTCGCGGCGAGCGACTGGATCAGCAGCAGATCGGCCACGCCCGTGAAGGCGACGCCGTGGATGCGGATACCGTTCAGCACGGCGTCCGCCGCGAGATCCTCGCGCAGCCAGCGCGTGCGCTCGGCGTCCTGCTGGCGGTTGCCGGTGTCGACGATGCCGTCGGTCATGAATACGACGGACTTCTGCGCGTCCGGTCGTCCATTGGTCTTCAGTTCGTAGATCGCGCGCTCGACCGCCGCCGGGCTGTCGGTGAAACGGCCCCTGTAGTCGACGGAATCGAGACTCTGCGCGAGCGCGCTGCCGTCGCCGACCGGCGCCAGCGGCGCGGTGAGCTTCACGTCCTGATCGAAGACGATGACGCCGGCGTTGACGTCGGCGGCGAGCCCCGCGAAGAACTTCTTCGCTTCCTCGCGCGCGGCGAAGCGGGGATCCGCCTTGCGCATGCTGCCGGAGTTGTCGAAGACGAAGATGACGTCCTGCTGGACGGCGTGCGCCGCGCAGGCGAGCAAGCCCAGGAGGAGGCCGGCGAGGAGTCTCGGCGCGGGTAGGATCATGGCGTCGGTCCCGTGGTTTGGCCCGTGTTTCGATGGCGCGATCAGGGCGTGTAGTCGCCGGTGGCACCGGGGCGCTGCGCATCGCGACTCCATTCGCTCCACGAGCCGCAGTACACGCGCGGCTCGGGCAAGCCGGCATGGACTTGCGCGAGCACGTTGTGGCAGGCGGTCACGCCGGACCCGCAGTAATGCACCGTCGTCGCGTCCGGTAGTGTACCCAAACTGCCTACGAATGCCTCCTTGAGCAAGGCCGGCGGCAGGAAGCGCCCGCTGGCGTCGAGGTTCTTGCGAAAACAATGATTGCGCGCGCCGGGAATGTGACCCGCGCGGCGATCGATCGGCTCGACCTCGCCGCGGTAGCGCGCGGGATCGCGGGCATCGACGAGCTCGAAGGCGAGGCTGGGCCGCGTCGCGACCGCCTCCACGACCTCGTCGAGCAGCGCCAGTCGCTCGGGTCGCGGTCGCCCGATGAACGCGACGGGCTCCGCGGTCCGCACGCCGGCTTCGAGCGGCTGGCCGGCCGCGACCCAGGCCTGGAAGCCGCCGTCGAGCACCGCGGCCTCGTCGTGCCCCATGTAGCGCAGCATCCACCACAGGCGCGCGGCCATCATGCCGTTGCCGGCATCGTAGGCGACGACCTGCCGCCCGGCCGCGATGCCCAGTCGCCCGAGCACTTCCGCGAGCCGGGCAGGCGGCGGCAAGGGATGCCGGCCGCGATCGGTGAGCGCGGGATTCGAGAGATCGCGATCGAGATGGGCGTAGACGGCGCCCGGGATGTGGCCCTCGGCATAGGCGGCTTCGCCGCGCGCGGTGTCCTCGAGATCGAAGCGGCAGTCGACGACGACGGCCTCGCGGCACGCGGCCAGCGCCGCGACGTCGATGAGAGTCCTGTAGCTCGCCACCGGGCCGCCCCCACGTGTCGGAAGCGTCGAGTGTAACGCGGCAGCGGCTCGGTGGTGTGTCCCGCCGACCGCGGCGGCGGGCAGGCGGCAGGGGGCTGTGGGATGATGCGGCGAGGAACGGAGGAAACGGATGCGGGTGCGGCAGGTGGTGCTCGGGGTCGCGGCGGCCATGCTGTCCGGCTGCGCGACGCTCGGCTACTACGGCCAGGCGGCCCGCGGCCAGGTCGAGATCCTGCTCGGTCGCCGGGCGCTCGCGGACGTCATCGCCGATCCCGCGAGCTCGCCCGAGCTGCGTCGCAAGCTCGCCCTCGCCCGCGACGCGCGCGCCTTCGCCGTGCGCGAGCTGCAGCTGCCGGACAACGGGAGCTACCAGCGCTACACCGATCTGCACCGGCCCTTCGTCGTGTGGAACGTGTTCGCCGCTCCGGCGCTGTCGCTGGCACCGATCGAAACCTGCTTTCCGATCGTCGGCTGTCTCAGCTATCGCGGCTATTTCCGCGAGACCAGGGCGCGGGCGCACGCGGACAGGCTCGCGGCGCAGGGCCTCGACGTCTACGTCGGCGGCGTCGCGGCCTATTCGACGCTAGGTTGGTTCGCCGACCCGCTGCTGAACACCATGCTCGTGTGGGACGATCGCCGGCTGGTGAAGACGCTGTTCCACGAGCTCGCGCACCAGCGCGTGTACTTCGCGGACGACACCGCGTTCAACGAGTCCTTCGCAATGGCCGTCGCCGAGCTTGGCTACGCGCGCTGGCGCGCAGCGCGCGGCGAGCCGATCGGGGCCGACGAGGAAGAGCGGCGCGACGAGGCGCTGATCGATCTGCTGATCCGCCACCGCGACGCGCTGAAGGCGCTCTACGCGCGGCAGGATCTCGACGACACGACGAAGCTCGCGCGCAAGCAGGCACAGTTCGCGGCGCTGGCCGCCGACTACGCGGCGCTGCGCGCCGGCTGGCACGGCGACACCAGCTACGACCGCTGGATGTATGAGGACATGAACAACGCGAAGCTCGCCTCGATCGCGACCTACCACGCGCTCGTGCCGGGCTTCCTCGCGCTGTTCGCGCAGTCTGGACAATCCTTCGCCGAGTTCTATCGCCGCGTCGAGGCAATGAAGAGGCAGACGAAGGAGGCGCGGGCGCAGGCGCTCGACGCGCTGGTAAAAGAAGACCACGTTTCTTAGTAGCCCGGGTGGAGCGCGCAACCCGGGATTCGGCGTCAGCGAACGATGAAGCCCCTCACGCCGCGCGCTCGAGCACCTCGCGGACGAACTTGAGATATACGGTGTAGATCTCGGTGCGGCCGCCGTCGCGCACGACGAAGAACGGGGCGTAATCGACGTTCAGCTCGCGCGCGAGCCGCATGCCGGCGCTGTCGGGATCGGTGACGTCGGCGACCACCACCGCGTCGATGCGTGCCAGATGGCCGTCGCGCGCGAGCCGCTGCTCGACTTCCTCGCATTTGCGGCAGGTGCTGCCGTCCGCGAAGCGCTTCTTGACGAAAGTGATGTGCATTGGACGGCTCGCCGACTCGGGGCTCAGACCCTAGCCCGGGCGAACGCGGCGGAAAAATAACTTATCGGCCTTAGCATATGCCGCGCTCAATGCGCCGGCAGCTCGATCCCGCGCATCAATTCATCGACGGCTTCCTTGTCCTGCGCGGCGGCGGCGCGCTCGACGAGCTCGCGCGTCAGGTGCGGCGCGAAGAGCTGGATGAAGTCGTACATGAAACCGCGCAGCATCGTGTTCCGGCTGAAGCCGATCTTGGTGATGCTGTAGGCGAACAGGTGGCTCGCGTCCAGCGCCACGAGATCGGTGTCCTCGTCGCGGTCGTAGGCGAGTGTCGCGACGATGCCGATGCCCATGCCGAGGCGCACATAGGTCTTGATCACGTCGGCGTCCGTCGCCGTGAACACCACCTTCGGCGCGAGCCCCTGCGCGCGGAAGGCCTCGTCGAGCTGCGAGCGGCCGGTGAAGCCGAAGACATAGGTGACGAGCGGATACTCGGCAACGTCCTTCAGCGTGAGCTTCTTCAGCTTCGTCAGCGGATGGCCGGGCGGCACGACGATGCTGCGGTTCCAGCGGTAGCACGGCAGCATCACGAGGTTGTCGAAGAGCTCCAGCGCCTCGGTCGCGATCGCGAAATCGACGTTGTGTCGCGACGCGAGCTCGGCGATCTGCATCGGCGATCCCTGGTGCATGTGCAGGGACACCTCCGGATACTTCGCCGCGAAGGCCTTGATCGTCGGCGGCAGCACGTAGCGCGCCTGCGTGTGCGTCGTCGCAATCGACAGGCTGCCGCGCCGGTGATCGCTGAACTCCTTCGCGACCCGCTTGATGTTGTCGGTCTCGGCGAGGATCTTGCCGGCGAGCGCGATGATCGCCTCCCCCGCCGGCGTCACCGCCGTCAACTGCTTGCCGCTGCGCAGGAAGATCTGGACGCCGAGCTCGTCCTCCAGCATGCGGATCTGCTTGCTGACGCCGGGCTGCGAGGTATAGAGCCATTCGGCCGTCGCCGACACGTTCAAGTCGTGCCGCGCGACTTCCCAGATGTAGCGGAGCTGCTGGAGTTTCATGCGCGAATAGTAGCCCGGGTGCAGCGCGCAGCGCGTAACCCGGGAGCGGGCGGAACGGCAGATCGAAGATCCCGGGTTCCGCTTCGCTCTAAGGTATCCCCACGAAAAACGGGCGCGAGACCCTCAAAAAGCGCGTCATTCCCGCGCAGGCGGGAATCCACGTTCTGGCACGGCGCCCCCGCTGGACTCCCGCTTTCGCGGGAGTGACGAGGAGTACCAGCGAATTCTCGGGCAGCGCTGAAAATTTC
>JBFWSI010000222.1:0-6664 GCA_050248455.1 Gammaproteobacteria bacterium
CAGTCTCGGGCTGCCGACATTGGCGAAGACGCACAACTACGTCGATCTCCGCTACTACCGCGCGATCGATCGCCTGGTGCCAACGACGCGCGCGCAGGAAGACTACCTGCTCGCACACGGCATCGAGCCGCGCCGCGTGACGCGCATTCCGAACTTCTCGCGCCTCGCCGCGCGCGAGCCCGCCGCGCAGCCGCCCGTGCCGCCGGTGCGCCTGCTCGCGCTCGGCCGGCTGGTCGAGAAGAAAGGCTTCGACGTATTGCTCGATGCGCTCGCGGCGCTGCCGTCCGCCGCGCCGCCCGTCGCGCTCACGCTCGCCGGCGACGGGCCGCTGCGCGCCGCGCTCGAAGCGCGGGCCCGTGCGCTGGCTCCGCGCGTCGTCGTGCACTTCGTCGGCTGGATCGACGAGGTCGCGCCCTTGTTCGCCGCGGCCGATCTGTTCGTGCTGCCCTCGCGCGACGAGCCCTTCGGCATCGTCGTCCTCGAAGCGATGGCCTCGGGCGTGCCGATCGTCGCGACGCGGACCGCGGGCCCGCTCGAAGTGCTCGATGCCGACACCGCGCGGCTCGTCGACATCGGCGACGTCGCGGCGCTTACCGCGGCGATCGCGACCGATCTCGCCGAGCCCGCGTCGGCGCGCCAGCGCGCCGCGCGCGCCGGCGCGGTGTTTCACGAGACGTATTCGGCCGCCGCGGTAGTGCCGCGCTACGAGCGGCTCTACGAGGAACTGGCGGCTAGGCGCGCGCCGGCGAGCCCGTCTGCAGCCGGCCGGCATCCAGGTGCGGATAGCGATAGTTGAGGTGGACCGTCTGCCCGTCCAGCGTCCGGTACGCACGTTTGACGGCGTGATCGGCGCGCATGTCGTCGACCCCTGCCATGTGCATGATGCCGATCGGCTCGTGCGGCAGATAGGGTTCGACGAAGCGTGAATTGGCCTGATCCCAGACCAGCGGCGTCTGTCCGCACAGCCAGTGCATGTAGGCCGGCAGGATTTCATGCGCGTAGTTCTCGACGTGCAGCAGCACGCCCAGCGACACCTGCTCGGCGGTGAAGACTTTGCCTTTGTTCATCGCGACGAGCGCGAGCGCCTGCCAGCGCGCCCAGTGCGGCGCCGTGGCCGACAGCGCGAAACAGCCCGCCGAGAGGATGTAGCGCGCGAGCAGCAGCTTCGCCGTCTCGAAGCCGTAGGGCCCGCGCGCGTTCGAGAAATAGAAGCTCGTGATCTTCCACGGCCAGCGCCACAGCCATTTGATGCGGGCCTGGCGGCGATAGGCGCGATCGGCGGCGCCGCTCAGCACGATGCGATCGGGATGCGCGAGCGCGCCGTCGAGGAAAGTGCGCACGGCCCGCCAGTCCTGGACCCAGGTGTCGGCATCCATCCACATGTAGACGTCGTAGCCGGGAAAGATGCTGGGCAGGAACGGCCGGCACACGCAGGCCTTCAGATAGTCGCGCCCGCCCGCTTTCTTTGCCACCGTCGGCGACGGCCAGTCGGGGCTGCGGATCTCGGTGACCAGCGGCGCGAGCTCGGCGCGCTGCGCCGCCGACAGGCCGGCATCGAGGATGCAGACGTCGAGGCCTGCGCCGTCCGGAAAGCGGCGCACGGAATGCAGCCATTCCCGCAGCAGCGGGTAGTAGTTGGCGTCGCAGCCCGAGACTAGCGTGAGGCGCGGAGACACGCGGCAAATCCGAAAGGAGGACGCGACAGCATAGCGGTGCCCGCGGCCGCCGTCGCCGCCCTCAGCCTGCCCTCAGCCGCAGCGCGATCTTCTCCCGCACGCGTTCGATTCGCTCCGCGCCCCAGTAGAGCTCGCCATCGACCAGCCAGCTCGGCACGCCGAACACGCCGCGCGCTTCGGCCGCCGCCTGCAGGGCCGCGAGCCGCGTGCGCCCGATGGCTTCGAACCAGCCCGCGAACGCGCGGCCGTCCGCCCCCGCGCGCGTCAGCAACTCGGCGAGCGCTGCGCCGTCTTCGAGATCGAGCTCGCGGCGCCAGAAGCGCACGTAGACCTCGTCGTGATAGGCGCGCCAGACGCCGGCATTCGCGGCGTAGAGGAAGCCCGCGTGCGCGAGCCGGCTGTCGAAGATCCGGCGCGGGCCGCGCAGCACGAGACCGCGACGGTTCGCCTCGCGCCGGCAGTCCATGTACGAATAGCGCACGCGCCGCCACTGGTGCGCGTTGCGCGTGCCGATCACGTCTTCACCCTGCGCGTCGAGCTCGGCGGCGCCGAGGTAGGCGGGAATGTCGAGCGTGTACGGCACGCGCGTCACCGTGATCCCGAGCTCGCGCTCGAGCGTGTCGTTCGCGAGCTGCGCGAGCCAGGCATAGGGGCTCTTGTAGTCGAAGTAGTGTTCGACCTGCGGGACTGTCATGACGAAGGACCTCCAGGATCGAGCAGGCCGCGCGCGGCGATTTGCTGCCACACCGTCTCGACGCTCAGCGCGGCGAGGCAGTCGGCCGCGCGCCGGCCGGCATGGCCATCGACGAGCGCCGTGCAGGCGAGCACGTAGTCGCGCTGACCGAGGGCGTGGTTGCGCCGCCAGTCCGAGGGCCCGAACAGGCCGAATACCGGCACTCCTGCCGCCGCGATCGCGTGCATCGGGCCGGAGTCGTTGGTCACCGCGAAGCGCGCATGGCGCGCCAGCTCGGCGAGCTGCGGGATCGAGAAGCGATCGGTCGCATCGAGGCCCGCGCGCGCCGCAAGGGCGCGATTGCGCGGCGCGTCGGCGCCGGCCCCCAGCCACACGGCGCGCAGGCCCGCCGCTTCGAGGCGCACGGCGAAGTCGCCGAAGCCCGGCCAGCACTTGTCCTGGCGCGTCGGACTCGCGCCGGCGTGCAGCACGACGTAGCGACGCTCGGCGAGACCGTGCTGCGCGATGAACGCGTCGACCTCCGCGCGCGCGGCCGCGCTGCACGGAAGCAGCGGCCGCGGCGCCGCCGCCGCGACCCCTGCCGCAGCAAGCACCTCGTTCATGCGCTCGAAGATGTGGCACTGGCCGCGCCAGCGCTCGCGCGGGTGATGCGTGTACGGAAAGCGCGCGTGGTTGCCGACGCGCTCGCGGATCCCGGACAGCGCGCACAGCAGGCCCGTGCGATCGCTGCCCTGCAGGTCGTAGACGCGATCGAAATGCTGCGCGCGGATGAAGCGCAGCGTCGCCCACACCGCAGCGAGGCCCCGCCGCGGAAAGGCATGCACGGTGAGCGACGGCCAGCCGGCGAAGAGGCCGGCGAAGGCCGGAGTCGTCAGCAGCGCGAAGGCGGCGCCGGGATGGGCGCGCTGGATGGCGTCGACGAGGGCAGTCGCCATGACGACATCGCCGAGCGCGCCCTGCTTGATGATCAGTATCCGCACGCCCTCACGCCTGCCCGGTTCGCGCCCTGTCCCGATGATGCTAGCCTTGGCGCCCGCCTTCCCGGTCCGAGCATGAGCGCCACGTTTCATTATCATCGCCTGCGCCGCGCGCTGGGCAATTTCTCGCTGCTCGTCCATCGCGACTGCGTGGGCCATCTCGCGAGCATGCATCAATCCGGGACGCACTGGCTGAAGTTCATGCTGGCGAGCGCGCTGGCGCGTCATTATGGCCTGCCGGGACCGCAGTACAATCACGCCAACGACTTCATCGCCGGCCCGCACGATGCGGTCGCGCATCCGTCGCTGCCGCGGATCCATTCCGCGCATTCGATCCCGCATCCGCTGCTGTCCCTCGCGCTGACGCATCGCGCATGGCGGCTGCCGCCCTATGTCGTGCTCGTGCGCGACATCCGCGCCTCGCTGGTCTCGAACTACGAGAAATGGCGCGCACGCTATGCCTGTCCCTTCGACGAGTTCCTGCGCGGCGATCCGCGCGACCGGCGCTACAACTCGGATCTCTGGTGGTGCTTCCGTTTTCTCAACGCCTGGCAGGCCGTGCGCCGCGCCGTGCCCGCGCGCGTGCTCGTCGTGCACTACGAGAGCCTGCAGCAGCACGCCGCGGCGGAAATCGCACGCGTGGCAGCGCATTTCGATCTCGCGCTCGATGCCGAGGATCTCGCGGCCGGCGTCGCCGCGAGCAGCAAGGACAGCATGGCCGCGCGCGAGGATCCGGCGCGGCCGAAGGGCGCGGTCAATGCGGGTGCGCGGCGCGTCGACGACTATTTCACCGCGGCCGACCGCGCGTGGTTCACGGCGCAGTGCGCGCGCTACCTCGATGACGCCTGGGGCTACGACTACGCGCGCTGGGACGCCGCGAGCTCGGCGTAGACGGCGAGCGTCGCCGCCTGCATGCGCTCGACGGTGTAGGGATGGATCACGGGCACCGGCGGGCGCTGGGCGAGGAACTCGGCACAGCGCTCCGCCGCGGCGTCGATGTCGCCGACCGGTACGACGCCGGCGGGAAAGATGCTGCGCAGGATCTCGCCGGTACCGCCGTGGTCGTAGCCGATCACGGGCACGCCGAGGCTCAGGGCCTCGATCGTCGTGCGCCCGAAGGCTTCGGGCTCGCCGGTCAGCGAGAACGCGCAGGCCGACACCGACAGCACCTCGCGCAGGTCGCTGCGGCTGCCGAGGAAGCTCACGGCCGGCTCGATCTCGAGCGCGGAGACCAGCCGCCGCAGCTCGCGCTCGTAGGCGCGCTTGCGCGGATGCGGGCCGCCGGCGAGCAGGCCGTGCACGGGCAGGCCGCGCGCGACGAGCTTGGCGACCAGGCGGATGAAGTCCTCCTGCCCTTTCCACCGCGTCAGCCGTCCCGGCAGCACCAGCGCGTGGCGGCGTGACAGCGAGGGATGCTGCTCGTGCCACTGCGCGATCCACGCCGGGCTCGGCACGAAGTCGCGCGGATGGCGGCTGCGATCGATGCCGCGCGGGATCACCGTGAGGCGGGCCGGCAGGACGTCGGGCCAGGCGCGCCGGACGTAGTTGTAGATGAACTCCGAAATCGCGATCACGCGCTCGCCGCTGACCATCACGCGGCTGTAGCGGTTGACGGTATAGGGGCCGTGCACCGTCGTCATCCAGCGCGGACGCGTCGCCGCCGGCATCCCGCCCAGCGCGAGGCGGCCGATCCAGGCCGGCAGGCGCGAGCGCGCATGCACGATGTCGACGCCCTCGCGCTCGATCAGCCGGCGCAGCTCCCGCGCGAGCATCAGCGTCGTCAGCCGCTTGCGCCCGATCGGCAGCGCGAGGTGCGTCGCGCCCGTCGCTTCGAGCTGCGGCACCAGCGCGCCGCCCGCGGACACGACCAGCGCGCGATGACCCGCGCGCACCAGCGCCGCGGCGATCTCGATCGTGCCCTGCTCGACGCCGCCGACCTGCAGCTCGGGCAGCAGCTGCATGACGGTCAGGCCGCTCACGCTCCGCCTCCGAGCAGGCGGCGGTCGACGAGCTCGGCGCAGCGCGTGGCTTCCGCGAGCGGCTGCGGCAGGCGCGGCAGCCGCGGGTTCGCGAGCCAGGCCGGCAGCGTGCCGACGAGTCCGCCCGCGGCCAGCGCCGGCGCGATCGCGTTGATTCGATCGGCGCGCTGCGCCGGCACCTCGATCACGCCGACCGCGCAGCCCGCGCTCAAGGCTTCGAACAGCATCGACACGCTGTCGGCCGTGACCCAGGCCTCGGGCGCACGCGCGAGCGCCTCGCGCAGCCAGGCCAGCGGCGTGTCGAGATGCGAGTGAACGCTCACGCCGGGCTGCGCGAACTCCGCCAGCTTCGCGGTGGTCGACGGCGGCGTGCGGCGCGAATCGCTGAGCGCGAAATGGCGCTCGCGCCGCCCGAACACGAGCGAGGCGATCTGGCGCAGCAGCGCAGCCTCGTCCCAGGCGTGATGCGCGGACGGCCCGCCGACGAGCACGAGCACCGGCCCGTCGCGCGGGCCCGTACCGGGCAGTATGTCGTTCAGCACGCCTTGCGTCGGCTCGACGTGCGGGCCGGCTTTGGCGCCGTCATGTTGCGGCACGAGACAGAGATCGAAGCAGCGCGGCGGCAGGTTCGGCTTCATCAGGTAGACGGCGCGCGCACGGTGCGCGCGGCGCGCGGCAACGACGGGCCATTCGCAGGCGCGGCCGGCACCGACCACGAGCGCGGGCGCCGGCCGTCGCGCGAGCGACGCGGGCAGGCGGCGCAACAGGGGATGCCACCACGCGAGGCCGCAGTCGCGGGCGTCGAGATCGATCACCTCGAGCGGCCGGCGCCGCGCCAGCGCCGCGAGCAGGCCGGCGCTCTGGCGGTCGTGACCGGGCTTGCCGTCATGGAAGCGCCACACCGTCAGTGGCGCGCCGCGGCGCGCGTTCATCGCGCGATCCGCGGCATCGAGGCTCAGCCGACGAGCGTCAGCCAGCCGTCGGGGCAGGCGCGCTTGCCCTGCACGGTGTCGAGATAGGCTTTCTGCAGCTTCTTCGTGACCGGGCCCGGCAGGCCGGCGCCGATCGTACGATTGTCCAGTTCGCGGATCGGCGTGACTTCCGCCGCGGTGCCGGTGAAGAAGGCCTCGTCGGCGATGTAGACCTCGTCGCGCGTGATGCGCTTCTCGACCACCTGCACGCCTTCCTCGCGCGCGAGGCGCATCACGGTGTCGCGCGTGATGCCTTCGAGCGCGCAGGTCGGGTCCGGCGTGTACAGCACCCCCTTGCGCACCATGAAGAAGTTCTCGCCGCTGCCTTCGGCGATCATGCCGTCCTTGTCGAGCAGCAGCGCTTCGT
>JBFWSI010000223.1:0-6626 GCA_050248455.1 Gammaproteobacteria bacterium
CGAGCTCACCGAGCACGTCGCCGTGCAGCGTGTAGACGCGCGCCGCAGCGTTCTGCCCGCCCAGGAGACCGAGGCCGAGCGCGAGCAGCGCCGCGTGCAGTCGAATCGAACTGTTCTTCATTCGGATGTCCTCGCTGCACTCAGTCCGCGACGGTCTTCATGCGCAATGCCGCAACGACGACCGCGATCCAGCCCGCAATCATCGACGACCCGCCCCACGGGGCGCTCACCCTGATGCCCGGCCACTCCGCCGCGATCGAGACGATGAGACTGCCGCTGAAGAGAATCATGCCGACGGTGAACAGGGCCGCGGCGATCGTCAGCGCCAGCGGCAGCCGCGGCTGCTGCGTGCGATACACGGCGAGCGCGAGCAGGGCGACTGCATGCAACAGCAGATAGCTCACGGCGAGATGATAGATATGGCCCGCCGGCGACAGGGGATCGAGCGCCAGCGCATGCGAGCCGACCGCTCCGGCCACGACCCCGGCAGCACCGCCGAGCCCGGCCACGAGGAGGATCCAGTTTTTCATGCAACGCATTATAACGACTCGCTCATGGGCCGTCGCAGATCGGCGCGTGCCGGCGCGGCGGCCGCGCGAGCGGCTCGCGGCGCTGTGCCTCGGCATCGCCCTGGCCTTCACGGTCGCGGCCGCGCCGCCCGGCCCCGAGATCGGCGAGCGCTTCGATTTCGCGCCGCGCGATCCGACGCGGGCGGCGGACGGCGGCAGCCTGCGCGTGCGCGGCGCGCTGGCCCTGCGCACGCGCGTCGACGGTCACCCCGTCCCGCGCGAGATTTCGGGACTCGCCTTCAGCGCGGACGATCGCATCCTCTACGCCGTCACCGACGCCGGCTGGCTGCTGCATCTCGTGCCGCGCATCGTCGACGGCCTGCTCGTCGGCGTGAGCCTGGCCGCGCAGCATCGCCTCGTCGATGCGCGCGGCCGTGCGCTGCCGCGCGGCGCGACGGATGCGGAAGGCCTCGCCGCGCTGGCCGGCGACGACGGACGCCCCGGCAACACGCGCCTGGTCGTGTCGTTCGAAGGCAGGCCCGTCATCGCCGAGCATGCCGTCGACGGCAGGCGGCTCCGCGTGCATGCGCTGCGGCCGCCGCTCGACGACATCGATCGCCATGACGGCCGCAACCACGGCCTCGAAGCGCTCGCGACGCATCCCACGCACGGTTATCTCGTCGCGCTGGAAAAGCCGCTGCGCGGCAGCGCGCAGCGAGGTGTCACGCTCTATGCCGAGGACGGCGCGCGCTGGATCTATCCCGTCGACGACTCGAGCACGCAGAGCTTGACGGGCCTCGACACCCTGCCCGACGGCTCGCTGCTCGCGGTGGAGCGGCGCTACGCGGGCCCCTTCCTGCCCCTCGTGTGCACGCTGAGCCGGCTGCGCCTCGACGGCGCGCGGCTCGACGTCACGACCCTCGCGCGCTACAGCTCGGCGAACGGCTGGCCGGTCGACAACTTCGAGGCGATCGCCCGGCACGACGATCGCCATTTCTTCGTCGCCAGCGACGACAACGAGAGCCCGCTGCAGCGGGCGCTGCTGATCTACTTCGAGCTGCCCGCGGACGACTGAACGACGGCGCCCTCAACGCTCCAGCAGGCGCGGCATCAGCTCGACGAGATTGCACGGGCGCGTGCGATGGTCGAGCTGGGCGGAGATCAGCAGATCCCAGCCGTCGGCGCAGGCGCTGGGCGATCCGGGCAGGCAGAACACGTAGGTGCCGTTGGCGACGCCCGCGAGCGCGCGCGACTGCAGGGTCGAAGTCTTGATCTTGTCGTACGACAGCACGCGGAACATCTCGCCGAAGCCGTCGATCGTCTTGTCGAGCAGCGGCATCACGGCTTCCGGCGTGCCGTCGCGCCCCGTGACGCCCGTGCCGCCCGTCGTCAGCACCACGGCGCAGGCCGGATCGGCGATCCACGCCGACACCAGCGCGCGGATGCGGTAGATGTCGTCGGGCACGAGGCGACGCTCGTGCAGTCGGTGCCCCGCCTCGCTCAGGCGCTGGACGAGGACGTCGCCGGAGCGATCGTCGGCCTCGGTGCGGCTGTCGGAAATCGTCAGCACGGCGATCGGCAGCGGAATGAAACGGCGGTCGTTGCTCATGGTCGGTTCCTTGCGAAGTTGCAGCGGGGGTGCCGATGAGCCTGGCCCATCGGCACGTTGGCGCCCGTACCGGCTTCGATTCTAAGATGCGGTCCCATGGACGACCAACGGCTCGACAAGTGGCTGTGGTGCGCGCGCTTCTACAAGACGCGGGCGCTCGCGGTCGACGCCATCAAGGCCGGCCGCGTCGCCGTCAACGGCCAGGTCGCGAAGCCCGCGAAGTCGCTCGCCGTCGGCGACAGGCTGCTCGTCCGCCTGCCGCCCTATGAGTGGACGATCGAGGTGCGCGGCCTCGCCAGGCAGCGCCTCGGCGCGCCCGAGGCGCGCAAGCTCTACGAAGAAACGCCCGCCAGCCTCGCCGCGCGCGAGCGGCTGCGTGAGCAGCTGAAGCTGTCCGCGATCGTCGAAGACGACCGCGGCGGCAAGCTGACGAAGAAGGACCGTCGTGAACGCGAGGCATTCAAGCGTGGCACCTGGGTCGACGACTGAGATCGCGCGCGGCGCGAGCCTCACGCCTGCGGCGGCCTTCGGCGCCGTCGCCGACAATCTCGCGCGCGTGCTCACCGGCGCGCGCGCGACGACGCGTCCGCTGCTCGCGGCGTTCTTCGCCGGCGGCCACGTGCTGCTCGAGGACGTGCCGGGCACCGGCAAGACGACGCTCGCGAAGGCGCTCGCGATCTCCGTCGGCGCCGAGTTCCATCGCATCCAGTGCACGCCGGATCTGCTGCCCGCCGACATCCTCGGCGTGTCGATCTTCAATCCGCAGACCCATCGCTTCGAAGTCCACCGCGGCCCGATCTTCACCGAGATCCTGCTCGCCGACGAAATCAATCGCGCCTCGCCGCGCACGCAGTCGGCGCTGCTCGAGGCGATGGCGGAGAACCAGGTCAGTCTCGACGGCAGCACGCATCGCCTGCCGGGCACGTTCTTCGTGATCGCGACGCAGAACCCGATCGAGTTCGAAGGCACCTATCCGCTGCCCGAAGCGCAGCTCGATCGCTTCGCGCTGCGGCTGTCGCTCGGCTATCTCGACGCCGACGACGAGGTCGCGATGCTGAAGGCGCGAATCGGCGGCGATCCGCTGAGCGAGCTCGGCGCCTGCATCGACGTCGCCGCCGTGCTCGCGCTGCGCGACGCGGCCCGGCAGATCGCGGTGCGCGACGAGCTGCTGCACTACGCGGTCGAGCTCTGCGCCGCGACGCGCCGCCTGCCCGACGTCGCGCTCGGCGCGAGCCCGCGCGCCTCGCTGACGCTCGTGCGTTGCGCACAGGTGCTCGCCTGCGCCGACGGGCTCGCCCACGTGCTGCCCGATCACCTGCAGGAGCTCGCGAGCCCGGTGCTCGCGCATCGTCTGCTGCTGAAGACCGCCGTGCGCCACGGCGGCCTGCGCGTCGAGACGCTGATCGAGCGCGTGCTGGAAACGGTCGCGGTTCCCCGCTGATGCGCGGCTGGCTGCTGCGCTGGTTTCCGTTCGCGACGCGCGCAGGCAGGGCTTTCGGCGAACGCTTCACGCCGCTCGGCAAATGGCTGCTCGCGACCGCGGCGATCGCCGGCATCTTCAGCGCCGATCCGACGCGCACGCACGCCTTCCTGCTGTTCGGCGCGACGAGCGCGCTGCTCGTCGTCGCCTTGCTCGGGAGTCTCGCGTGGCGCCCGCGCGTGCGCGCGCGGCGCGCCCTGCCGGCGAGCGCGACGCAGGGCCGCGCGACGATCTACGCCGTCGAGCTGCAACACGGCGGCCGCCGTGAACTCGGCGCCTGCCGTCTCGCCGATCGGCTGCGCCTGCGCTATCCGACGCGCGCGGAATTCGCGGCCGAGATCCACGATGCGCCGGAGGACAACTGGTTCGATCGCCGCGTCGGCTTCCTGCGCTGGCAGCGGCTGCGGCAGCGTCTGCAGGGCGCGACGCTCGCGACGGCGGACGTCCCCGCGCTGCCGCCGCAGGCGAGCACGCGCATCGCGCTCGAAATCACGCCGCTGCGTCGCGGCTGGCTGACGTTCGACGCCGTGCGCCTGCTGCAGGCCGAGCCGCTCGGTCTCTGCTATGCGGTGACGACGCTGCCGCTGGTCGATCGGCTGCTCAGCCGGCCGGCCGTGATCCCGATGCCCGCGTTCACTCTGCCGCAGCCGCGCGCACGGCGCCGGGCACAGGGCCAGGCACGACGACGCGGCGATGGCCTCGAGTTCTTCGCGCTGCGCGACTACCGCCCCGGCGATCCGCCGAAGCACATCGACTGGCGCAGCTCGGCGCGACGCGGGCAGCCGATCGTGCGCCAGTTCGCCGCCGAAACGCGCCTCACGCCGCGTGTGCTCGTCGACACGGCCGCCGCGCGCCGCGCGCAGGGCGACTTCGAGCACCTGGTGAGCGTCGCCGCCTCGCTGTTCGTCGCCGCGCACGCCGGCGGGCCCGTGAGCCTCCATCTGCTCGGCAGCGATCGACCGCCGTCGACGATGCCAAGCGATGCGCTGGGCACGCTCGCGCTGCTGACGGCGGCGCAGGAGGACACGCTGCCTGCGTGGCGCGAGGCGCTGGCCGCCGCCGATGGACTGCCGCTGATCCTGGTCTGCGCGCGCTGGGACGAAGCGCGTGCGGCCTGCGTCGAGGCGGCGCTGAAGACTTCGGCGCTGCTCGTGCTGTGCACCGATCCGATCGCCGTCGACGCGCCGGGCGTGGTGACGATCACGGCGCCGGCCGCGCAGCTGCCGCTGCTCGCCTGGCCTATGCCGGCGCAGGTGCGCGCGTCGTGACGCCGACGGGCTGGACCGCGCTCGCCCTCTTGTTATGGGGCCAGGCGACCGGGCAGCTCGCACTGGTGCTGCCCTGCGCGCTGCTGATCGAGCTCGCCGGCCATCTGCCGCTGCGCTTCGACTTCGAGGCGAAGCAGTTCGAGCGCTGCGCAGACGGCAGCAGCGTCGCCTTCGCGGCGCTCGCGCTGTACCAGTTCAACCTGCACGGGCTGTACGGGATCTACGCGATCCTCGCCCTGATGCCGTGGTGTCTCGTGCCGCTGACGCTGATGCAGGCGGTGTCGACCGCGCGCCTGACGCCGCTCGCGGCACTGGTCTATTCGCTGCGCCGTGCCGGCAATGTCTCGCGCCTGGATCTGCGCCTGCCGCTCGGCCTCTCGGCACTGCTCGCCGCGAGTGCCGGCGAGCTGCCGCGCGAGGTCTATGCGGGCGGCGTCGCGGTCCTCGTCGTCTGGCTGCTGTGGGCGCGCCGGCCGCGCGCGCGTCGCCTGCGTCGCTGGGGCGCCCACCTCGCGCTCGCGACGGCGCTCGCCGTCGCCCTGCAGGCGGCGTATCTGCAGCTGCATCTGCTTCTCGGTGAGCTCGCGCAGGACTGGTTCCGCGAGATGAACCTCTCGCCGGCGGACGCCGAGCGCACTTCGACGGCGATCGGCAGCCTGCGCCAGCTCAAGCTGTCGGATCGCATCTTCCTGCGCGTGCGCAGCTCGCAGGCGCCGCGCACACCGCTGCTGCTCACCGAGGCGACCTATGTCGATTTCCGCTACGGCGGCTGGTCGAATCCGCGCCGCGAGCCGGTGACGATCGATGCGCTGCCGGGCACGCGGCGCTGGCCGCTGGCGCACACGAAGGCCGCGGGCCCGCGCTACACGCTGGCGCTGACGCGCTCGCGCGAGACCGGCATCGTGCCGCTGCCGGCGGACGCGCGTGAGATCTCGGGCCCGACGATCCTCGAGCTGCGGCGCCTCGCAGGCGACGGGCTCAGCCTCGAAGCACCGCGCGGCTTCCTGCGCTACACGGTCAGCAGCGCGCCGGAAGTGGACACGGCGCAGGCGCCGACGCCGGCCGATCTCGCGCTGCCCGCGGAATACCGTGCGTTGGTGACGCGCATTGCCGCGGACGCCGGCATCACTGCGCTCGCGCGTCGTTCGCCGCAAGCGGCGAGCGCCGAGCTCGACGCGTGGTTCGCACGGCATTTCTCCTATTCGCTGGTGCAGCCGAGCTCGGCCCCCTGGCGCACGCCGCTCGGCAGTTTCCTGACCGTCACGCGTCGCGGCCACTGCGAGTACTTCGCGTCGGCGACGGTGCTGCTGCTGCGGGCCGCGGGCATTCCCGCGCGTTATGCGGTCGGCTATGCGATCGACGAGTACAGTGCGCTCGAAGGCGCATGGCTCGCGCGGGCGCGCGATGCCCACGCCTGGGCCGTCGCGTGGATCGACGGCCGCTGGCAGGTCGTCGACACCACGCCCGCGCGCTGGGCCGCGCTGGAAGATGCGCGTGCGCCGGCCTGGCAGGGCTGGTTCGACGCGGCGTCCTGGCTCGCCTTCCAGGGGCGGCGCCTGCAGGCGGGCGACGCCCCCGATCTCGAACGTGGGCTGCTCGGGCTCGCCTTCGCGCTCGCCGCCTGGCTCCTCTGGCGCCAGCGTCACCGGTTGCGGGCACCGGCGCCGGCGACGCCGCCGGACGCGGCGCCCCGGACCGGCGACAGTCCCGTCACGCGCCTGTTCGAATCGCTCGCGCGCCGCGGTCACCTGCCTGCGCCG
>JBFWSI010000224.1:0-6626 GCA_050248455.1 Gammaproteobacteria bacterium
GAAGGCCGCCTCATCCTGTGCGACGCGCTCAGCTATGCCGCGCGCTTCGAGCCGGACGTCGTGATCGACGTCGCGACCCTGACCGGCGCCTGCGTCATCGCGCTCGGCAGCCACGCCAGCGGTCTCCTGAGCAATCACGACGCGCTCGCCGAGGAGCTGCTCGCCGCCGGCGAGAAGAGCGGCGATCGTGCGTGGCGCCTGCCGCTGTGGGACGACTACCAGAAGCAGCTCGACAGCCCCTTCGCCGACATGGCGAACGTCGGCGGCCGCGAGGCCGGCACGATCACGGCGGCCTGTTTCCTCGCGCGCTACACCAAGGACTATCGCTGGGCGCATCTCGACATCGCGGGCACGGCATGGACCTCGGGCAAGGCCAAGGGCTCGACGGGCCGCCCGCTGCCGCTGCTGATGGAGTTCATCCTCGGCCGCGCGAACCTGGCCTGAGCGCCCGCGTCGCGCGCATGACCCGCATCGATTTCCACGTGCTGACCACGCAGGGCCGACGCCAGCACGACGTCTACGTCTGCGAACTGGTGCAGCAGGCGTATCGAGACGGCCGCCGCGTGCACATCCACTGCCTCGACGACGACATGGTCACCGCGCTCGACGATCTGCTGTGGACCTTCCACGACACGAGCTTCGTGCCGCATGCGCCGGCCGGCAGCGCCGACGCCGCCGCGGCGCCGGTGCTGCTCGCGGCCTCGCTGACGACGCCGGCGACGGCCGATCTGCTGATCAACCTCCACGTCGAAGTGCCGCCGTTCTTCAGCCAGTTCGAGCAGGTCGCCGAGACGACGGGCGAGGACGAGCAGGCGAAGGCACTCGCCCGCACGCGCTACAAGTTCTACAAGGATCGCGGCTATCCGATCGCGACGGTCAACGCATGAGCGAAGATCGCGACGCACATCCGGATCCCTGGCGCCGCGATCTCGACGCGACGATCGCGCAGCTCGAAGGCCTGCTCGATCGCAAGCGCGCGGAGTTCGACGAGATCCTGAGCGGTCGCCGCCCGCCGCCGGGCGTGACGCCGCCGCGGCTCACGGAGCGCGTCACCGACGTCGATCCCGCGCTCTTCGGCCACGTGCCCGCCGCCGCGCCGGCGCCGACACCCGTCGTCGATCGCCAGACGCTCGCCGCGACGCGCGCCGAGCGCGCGCCCGAACCCGTTCCCACGCCTGCAGGCCTGCCCACGCCCATGAAGTTCGAACCGCCCATCGCCAAGACCTACGATCCGCACGCCATCGAGCGCCCGCGCTACGAGCAGTGGGAAGCCGCCGGCCATTTCACCGCCCGCGGCCGCGATGCGCCCTACTGCATCATGCTGCCGCCGCCGAACGTGACGGGCAGCCTGCACATGGGCCACGCGTTCCAGGACACGCTGATGGACGCGCTGATCCGCTATCACCGCATGCAGGGCTATCGCACGCTGTGGCAATGCGGCACCGATCACGCCGGCATCGCGACGCAGATGGTCGTCGAGCGCCAGCTCGGTCTGAAGGGTCAGTCGCGTCACGACCTCGGCCGCGAGACCTTTCTCGACGCAGTGTGGCAGTGGAAGGGCGAGTCGGGCGGCACGATCTCGCAGCAGCTGCGGCGCATGGGCGCGTCGATGGACTGGACGCGCGAGCGCTTCACGATGGATCACGGCCTGTCGCAGGCGGTGACCGAAGTGTTCGTGCGCCTGCACGAGGAAGGCCTGATCTATCGCGGCAAGCGGCTCGTCAACTGGGACCCCGTGCTGCAGACGGCGATTTCCGATCTCGAGGTCGTGGCGCAGGAAGAGCAGGGCCAGATCTGGCACATCCGCTATCCGCTGGAGAACGGCAACGGTCACGTCGTCGTCGCGACCACGCGGCCGGAGACCTTGCTCGGCGACGTCGCCGTCGCGGTCCACCCGGAGGACGAGCGGTATCGCCGGCTCATCGGCAAGTACGTGACGCTGCCGCTGTGTAACCGCAGCATCCCGATCATCGCCGACACCTACGTCGACCCTGCCTTCGGCTCGGGCTGCGTCAAGATCACGCCCGCGCACGATTTCAACGACTACGCCGTCGGCGAGCGCCACGGCCTGCCGAAGATCAACGTCTTCACGCCCGAGGCCGCGATCAACGACAACGGCCCGGCTGCCTACCGTGGCCTCGATCGCTACGAGGCGCGCAAGCGCATCGTCGCCGATCTGGAGGCGCAGGGCCTGCTCGCACGCACCGACGCGCACAAGCTGATGGTGCCGCGTGGCGACCGCTCGCAGGCCGTGATCGAGCCCTACCTGACCGATCAGTGGTTCGTGCAGATCGCGCCGCTCGCCGAGCCCGCGATCGCCTGCGTCGAGGACGGCCGCATCCGCTTCGTGCCCGAGAACTGGAGCAAGACCTATTTCGAATGGATGCGCAACATCGAGGACTGGTGCATCAGCCGCCAGCTGTGGTGGGGCCATCGCATCCCGGCCTGGTACGACGCGCAGGGCCAGGTCTACGTCGGCCGCAGCGAGGCCGAGGCGCGCGCGAAGGGCGGACTCGGTCCCGGGGTGCCACTGGCGCAGGACGAGGACGTGCTCGACACCTGGTTCTCGAGCGCGCTGTGGCCGTTCTCGACCCTGGGCTGGCCGGACGAGACGCCCGAGCTCGCCACCTTCTACCCGACCAGCGTGCTGGTCACGGGCTTCGACATCATCTTCTTCTGGGTCGCGCGGATGATCATGATGGGACTGAAGTTCATGGGCGACGTGCCCTTCCGCGAGGTCTACATCCACGGCCTCGTGCGCGACGCCGAAGGCAACAAGATGTCGAAGTCCAAGGGCAACATCCTGGACCCGATCGATCTGATCGACGGCATCGAGCTCGAGCCGCTGGTCGCCAAGCGCACGACGGGCCTGATGCGCCCGGAAGACGCGCCGAAGATCGAAGCGGCGACGCGCAGGCAGTTCCCGGACGGCATCCCGAGCTACGGCACGGACGCGCTGCGCTTCACCTTCGCGTCGATGGCGACGCAGGGCCGCGACGTGCGCTTCGATCTCGGCCGCATCGAGGGCTATCGCAACTTCTGCAACAAGATCTGGAACGCGACGCGCTTCGTGCTGATGACGGTCGGCCCCGAGGCCATGCCCGAAGCGAAATCGAGGAACCTCGCCGATCGCTGGATCCGTCACCGCTTCCGCGAGGCGCTCTCCGCCGTGCGCGACGGCTTCGACGGCTACCGCTTCGATCTCGCGGCGCAGGCGATCTACGAATTCTTCTGGGACGAGTTCTGCGACTGGTACATCGAGCTCGCGAAGGTGCAGTTGAACGATCCGGCCGTCGAAGCCGCGGCGAAGGACGCGACGCGCCGCACGCTGCTCGAAGTGCTGGAGGCGGCGCTGCGCGCGCTGCATCCGATCATGCCGTTCATCACCGAGGAAATCTGGGGCCAGGTCGCGCCGCTGATCGGCATCCGCGGCGAGACGATCATGCTCGAGCCCTACCCGCGCGCCGACGACTACGCCGAGGACCGGGCCGCGGCGGCCGAGATCGCCTGGCTCAAGACCGTCGTGCTCGGCGTGCGCCGCATCCGCGCCGAGAGCAATCTCGAGCCCGGCAAGCGCATTCCCCTGCAGGTCGTCGGCGGCAGCGCCGACGAGCAGGCCTGGCTCGCCGGCAGCGCGAGCGCGATCCAGCAGCTCGCGCGCGTCGAGAAGATCGAGCGCGTGGACGAGGCCCCGGCCGACGCCACCACCGCGCTCGCCGGCAACACCACGCTGCTGGTGCCGCTGATGGACCTGATCGATCCCGCCGTCGAGCGCGAGCGCCTGACGAAGGAGCTGAACCGCCTCGAGCAGGATCTCGCGCGCGTCGAGGGCAAGCTCGCGAACGAGTCCTTCGTGTCGCGCGCGCCGGCCGAGGTCGTCGACAAGGAGCGCAGGCGCGCGGCGGACAATGCCGATCAGATCGCGCGCTTGAGGGGGCAGTTGGCGAAGCTGGCGCGCTGAGGCTATGCGTCCCACCGATGCGACGGACGCCGCATCGACATGGCAGGGCGCGCTCCAGCGCACGGTCGGCGCCGGACCGATGGCATGTCCCGGTGCGGCCTGAGACAATTCGGCGTACGACGTTCAATCAGGCCAAGGAGAAAAACGCATGAAACACACCCGATTGCTCACCGTTCTGTCGCTCGCCGCGCTGCTGTCCGCGTGCGGCAACGATACGCCGCCGGCGACGGAGAGCGGCGGTTCGACGACTGCGGCGCCCGCGGCGCCGGCCACGCCGCCCGCTGCCCCGGCAGCCCCGGCCGCTCCACCCGAGACCGCGGCCGCGCCTGCGGCGCCTGCCGCACCGGCTGGTGAACCCGTCGCAGCGGCTGGCGCCGTCGATGGGCAGAAGATCTACAACAACGTCTGCGCGCTGTGCCATGCGGCCGGCGTCGCCGGTGCGCCGATGCCGGGCAACAAGGACGACTGGGGCCCGCGCATCTCGCAGGGCAATGACACGCTGTACAAGCATGCAATCGAAGGTTTCACCGGCCAGAAGGGCATGATGCCGGCGCGCGGCGGCAACATGAGCCTGACCGACGAGGAAGTGAAGGCCGCCGTCGACTTCATGGTGCAGAAGTCGAGCTGAGCTCGCCGCTTCCGGGCCACGCGGCAGCGTGCCGCGTGGGCCCGGGAGAAGATCCCCGCCTGTAGCTTGGGCTGACGCAGGAAGCCCAACGTTCGGAACTCTCCGCAGCTGCGTTTCCACGACGCGAAGCGCGACTCGCGGCATCGCCGGCTTGGCGCCGGATCCCGGGTTCCGCACTGCGCGCTGCATCCGGGCTACGAAAATGCGGCGGCGGCCTCCCGCTTCTCACATGTGCTGGTCGTGCAGGGCGCCGCCGTCGAGGACCACCGTCTCCGGCTTGACCTCGTCGAAGGCCACTACCTGTCCACCGTATTCGCCGGCAAAGCGCGTGGCGGCTTCGCGATCGGCGAAGGAGGCGATGGTCGGGCCCATCGAGCCGCGACGCTTGCTGCCGACGACGTAGAAGGCGCCGTGCGCGTCGATCCACTGGCCGCGCGGCGCGTCCCACTCCGCCTTGCCCATGTCCTGCACGTAGAGCGCGCGCACCGCCCGCACCTGCTCGGGCTGCAGGTAGACGTTGAACATCTCGACGGTGTCGCAGAAGAACTCGGGCGCGGCCGCGCCTTCGTAGTGGATCTGCGCCTTCGGGCCGGGATGTTCGGCGAGCAGCATGCCGTCGAGCACGCAGGCAGTCGATGCGGTGAAATCGGCCGGCGCGCTCGCCGTCGGCGAGCCGCCATCACCGCAGGCGGCGAGCGCGAGCGCGGCGGCGAGCAACCAGGATCTGCGAACGGGGATCATCGGCGAAACCTCCAGGCCGCGACGACGAGCGGCACGACGCACCAGGCGACGAGCGCAGCGTACAACAGCCCGTCGTGGGCAAGTTCGGGGGGGAACACGGTGGCGAGGCCGTAGGCACTGCCGACGTCCTCGATCGCGTGCACGTTCAGGATGCGGAAGATGTCGGCCGGATTCAGCAGCAGCAGATAGGGCAGCGCCGCGCCGCCGATGCGTCCCCCGCCGACCACCAGCAGCCCGAGCAGCATCAAATCGAACAGCAGCACGAACAGGAACCAGGTCGCGATCGCGAGCCCGGAGGCGCGCGTGCGATCGCTCGCGATGACCGACAGCAGCACGGCGACGGCGAGGAAGGCGCAGCCGAGCAAAATCGAGCTCAGCATGAAGCTCGCATAGGCGCCGAGCCCGCCGAGATCGAGCTGGCGCGCGAGCACCAGCGCGACGAGCCCGAAGCCGGCGAGCGTCGAGAAGGCGAGCGCCGCGGCGAGGCCCAGGTACTTGCCGAGCAAGAGCTCGACGCGCGTGATCGGCAGCGACAGCAGCAGATCCAGCGAACCGCGCTCGCGCTCGCCGACGATCGCGTCGAAGCCGAGGAGCAGCGCGATCAGCGGGATCAGGTAGATGACGAGGCTGACCAGGCTCGCGATCGTGAAGCCGATCGAGCGGAAGCCGACCGTGCCCTGCTGCGCGCCGCCGAAGTAGGCGATCGCGAGCGCGAACACCGTGAACAGCAGCGCGATCGCGAGCACCCAGAGGCTGCGGATGCGATCCCAGAATTCCTTGCCGGCGACGGTCGCGATGGGGCTTAGCTCGAAATTCATCACTGGTTTCCTCCGCCGAAGAAGAGATCCTCCAGCGACGCCTCGCGGAGATCGACGTCGCGGACCGCGGCTCCCGTCGTCGCCAGCGTCGACAGCACGTCGAGCTTCAAGGCGCGCGGCGCGGCGATCTCCAGCGTCGTCGAATCCGTCTCGCGCAGCTCGACCGGCAGCACGGTGAGCGCCGTGCGCACGTCGGCGAGCATGCCAGGGGCGACCTCGACGGTGATCCGCACCGGCAGATCGCGCTCGGCGCGCAGCGCCTGCACGCTGCCGACGGCGCGCACGCTGCCGGCCGCCATGATCGCCAGGCGATCGACGCGCTGCTGGATCTCGGCAAGCACGTGCGAGCTCAGCACGATCGTCGCGCCGCCCGCTTTCAGCGCGTTCAATATCGCGTAGAAGTCGCGACCGCCTTCGGGATCCAGCCCCGTCGTCGGCGCGTCGAGGAACAGCAGCTGCGGATCGCCGAGCCGCGCCT
>JBFWSI010000225.1:0-6541 GCA_050248455.1 Gammaproteobacteria bacterium
GGCGAGGCGCTCCGTGAGCAGCCAGGCCTTGACCGTCGTGCCGGTGAGCGCCCGGAAATGGCGAGTGAAGCTGCGGCGACTCATCCGGACCTGGTCTGCGAGGTCGTCCAGGCTGTGCGGTTCGGCCAGTCTTTCGCGCAGCGAGTCGAGCAGCAGTGCCAGCCGCGTGTCGGCAGCCGCCTTCGGCACCGGTTGCGCGATGAACTGCGCCTGCCCTCCTTCACGGTGGGGCGCCACGACCAGACGTCGGGCAGTGCGATTCGCGACCGTCGCACCGAGTCGCTGGCGCAACACGTGCAGGCAGGCATCGAGGCTGGCCGCAGTGCCGGCGGAGGTCAGCACATTGCCGTCTTCGACGTACAGCACTTCGGGATCGATGCTCACTTTCGGAAAGCGCCGAGCCATCTCGTCCGCGAGTTCCCAGTGCGTGGTCGCCCGCCGTCCATCGAGCAGGCCGGCACAGGCCAGCACGTGCGTACCGTAGCAAAGCCCCACGATCTGTATGCCCCGTGCATGCGCCCGCGCCAGCGCCTCCAGCAGAGGCGCTGGCGGTGCGTCCAGGGTGTCCCGCCACCCGGGAATGACGATGGCGTCCGCCTGTTCGAGCAAGTCCAGCGGCGCGAGCCCGCTCAGGCCGAAGCCCGTCGAGGTCTCGATGGGGCCGGGCTCGCCTGCGCAGACCCGCACTTCGAAGGGGTTGTCGGGCGCGGGGATTCCTTCACCGAAGACGATGCAGGGCACGGACAGGTGGAACGGGATGACGCGCTGGAACGCCACCACGGCAATCAAGGTGCGAGATGGATGCGGAACCATGGGCAAATGACCGCAGGGCAGTGGCCCAATCTATCCCGAGATCGGAAACGGGCCAAACCTGCACCTCCGGCCGGCGCTTCGTCCCGCGCCGGTGACGCCCGCTGAGCCGTGCGCCAGCAGGCACGGTGCGCCGCCGCGCGTCATTCCGACTCAACCGCGCCTCGGCACCTGCCGAACGTTGCCTGCCGCCGCCTCGATGACTGCCTCCTGGTGAGGCATCAGCGCCTGGCCACCCAAGGCCTGATGCCAATCCAGGAATGGATCTGCGACGTCGGTCCGATGACCGGACATTTCCTCCATGACGGCCAAACCGTAGAAGGGCACGGCCCACCGTGAATAACCGCCTTCATGGGTGAAGACCAGGCGGCCATCGCACAAGGCGTCGGCCACCGCCAGGAGTTTGCGGGTCAGCACACGATAGCCTTCCGAATGCATCATCATCCGGCCCAGCGGGTCCATGGCGCCCGCATCGAAGCCCGAAGGAACGATGATGAAATCAGGCCGGAAAGCCTCGAGCGCGGGAATGATCACGCGCTCATACGCGGCAATGTAGGCGTCGACACCGCTGCCGGGCGGCAAGGGGATGTTGAGGTTGGTGCCCTGCGCTGCGCCCTCGCCCAGCTGGTGAAGGAAGCCATCGTCGACCGGGAAGCAGCGATCCTGATGGATCGAGATGGTCAACGCGCGCTTCTCGCGATAGAAGGCCGCTTGCGTTCCGTTGCCGTGATGAACATCCCAATCGACATAGGCGATTCGCTCGAGCCCGCGCGTATCCAGGAGGTAGCGGCCGGCGATCGCCGCGTTGGAGAACACGCAGAAGCCGCGCGACGCGGAAGGCGTGGAGTGATGGCCCGCGGGCCGCAACAACGCGTAGGCATTGTCGAGCTCTCCGTCCATCACCGCCGCGACGGCCGTCAACGCGCCGCCCGCCGCCAGCAACGCGATCTCGAATCCGCCGGCAGGGATCGGCATGTAGAGCTCTGCTTCGCCGCCCGTCACGTGTGCGGACAATGCCCGGATCTGCTCGACATGCTCACGCGTGTGCACCCGCATGATGTCCGCTTCGGAAGCCGGCTTCGGCTTGAGGCAGATCAGGTGGTCCGCGAGACCGCTCATTTCAATCAAGTTGCGGAAACGACGAACGGTCTCCGGATCATAGGCGTGCCTGTCGGGCTGGATCCCACGCCCGTCGGGCCGGGCGAGCCCGGCTTCGTTTCCCAGCTGGTACCAGGCGTAGGCCTCGTGCCAAATGAATCCGGTTTTTCTGGACATCGAAGAGCTCCTGCTGCTGCCATCGTTTCCGCCGTTGCGCTCGCGATGGTGGGACATTCGACGAAGCGCCTGAAGCGGGCTTCGGGACATCGATCGCCAGGAATGGGCCATAGTCCGTTCGGCTCGGCCGAACGCATGCGGGGGCGTTCGGGGTGCCAGGCCCGGAGTGCGCTGCAGCCCGAACGCGCTCGCCGACGAGGCCGAGCAGGCGGTCGTGCGGGCCGCGGCGTTCAATCCGGCAACGGCAGGTCGAAGCAGACGCCGAGCGCCTGGAAGAGCGACCAGGCGTCGTCGCCGCCCGCGAGCTCGCGGATCGAATGCATCGCGAAGGTCGGCACGCCGACGTCGACGGTGCGCACGCCGAGCACGGTGGCGGTGATCGGCCCGATCGTGCTGCCGCAGCCCATGTCACCCCGGGCGACGAAGGTCTGCAGCGGCACGCCGGCGCGCATGCAGGCCTCGCGGAACACGGCGGCCGTCTCGCTGTTCGAGGCATAGGACTGGTTGTGGTTGATCTTCAGCGCGGGCCCGCCGTTCAGCGCGGGGCCGTGGTTCGCGTCGTGCTTGTCGGGGTAGTTGGGGTGCACGCCGTGCGCATTGTCCGTCGACACGAGCAGCGAGCGCGCCATCGCCCGCGCCTGCGCCTCGCCGCCGCCCGACAGGCGCTCGAGCACGCTGTGCAGGAAAGTGCCGCGCGCGCCGGCGGCCGAGCCGCTGCCGACTTCCTCGTGATCGTTCAACACCACCAGCCGGTTCGCCGCGGACGGGCAGTGCGCGAGCGCCTGCACGGCCGTGTAGCAGCTCAGCAGGTTGTCGAGCCGCGCCGAGGCGATGAACTCGCGCCGCCAGCCGACCAGCGCAGCGGGCTGCAGATCGTAGAACGCGAGCTCGTAGTCGAGCACGCTCGCGGCCGCGAGCGCCGGATCCTCGAGCGCGAGTCGCGCGCGCAGCGCCTCGCGCAGATCGAAGCCGTCGTCGGGATCCTGCACGCGGGCGATGACCGCCGGCAGCTGCGTCTGCTTGCTGATCGAGCGCTTGTCGTTCGCCTCGCGGTCGAGATGGATGGCGAGACTCGGCACCACGGCCAGCGGCTCGCGCAGATCGACGAGGCGGCTCGCCAAGCGCCCCTCGGCATCGCGCAGGGTGATCCGGCCGGCGAGGCCGAGATCGCGATCGAACCACGGGTTCAGCAGCGCGCCGCCGTAGACCTCGACGCCGAGCTGCCAGTAGCCCTGCGACTTCAGCTCCGGGCGCGGCCTGATCTTCAGGCAGGGGCTGTCGGTGTGCGCGCCGACCATGCGCACGCCGGCCTCGGCGCACGCAGCATCGCCGAGCACGAAGGCGATCAGCGCCGAGCCGTTGCGGGTCACGTAGTGGCGCGCGCCGGGCGCGAGCCGCCACGCATCGCGTTCGTCGAGCGCGCTGAAGCCCGCGGCCTCGAGCAGCGCGCGGGCGGCGGCGACGGCGTGGAAGGGCGTCGGCGAGCCGTCGAGAAAGGCGAGGAGGCCGGTGTCGAATTCGGTCTTCAGCATGCGGTGTCCGTCTGTCGGGGGAGCGTGCCGCCGAACTGCCGCCCTCGGTTCGGGAAGCGGCGGCGATTCGCGTAGAGTGACGGGCAGTGTAAAGCCAGCCGTCGACCCACGCACATCGTGCCTACCCCTGCCGATCCGACTGTCGTCGCGCGCAACGGCCTCACCAGCGATGAAGCCGCGCGGCGTCTCGCGGCCGACGGCTACAACGAGCTGCCGCAGGATGCGCCGCTGGGCCTGTGGTCGATGATCTGGCGCACGCTGACCGAGCCGATGTTCGTGCTGCTGGTCGCGGCCGGCGCGCTGTACGTGGTGCTGGGCGATCTGCGCGAGGCAACGCTGCTGCTGTTCGCCGTCGCGGTCGTGCTGACGATCACCGTCGTCCAGGAACGGCGCACCGAGCGCGTGCTCGGCGCCCTGCGCGACATGACGAGTCCGCGCGCGCTGGTCCTGCGCGATGGCCGGCAGACGCGCATCCCCGGCCGCGAAGTCGTGCGCGGCGACGTGCTGCTGCTCGCCGAAGGCGATCGCGTGCCGGCCGACGCGGTGATGCTCGCCGGCGGCGCCGTCGAGTGCGACGAGTCGCTGCTGACCGGCGAAGCCGTGCCCGTGCGCAAGCGCGCGCGCGTGCCCGGTGCCGCGCTCGAGTTCCCGCCGCCCGGCGGCGACGATCGGCCCTATCTCTATTCCGGCAGCGTGCTGGTCCGCGGCCAGGCCGTGGTCGAGGCCTGGCGCACCGGGCGCGACACCGAGCTCGGCCGCATCGGCACGGCGCTGCGCGCGGTGAAGATCGAGCGCACGCCGCTGCAGCGGGAAATCGGGGCGCTGGTGCGCGTCGTCGCGACGCTGGGGCTCCTCGTCTGCGCGATCATCGTGCTCGTCCTCGGCATCGTGCGCGAGGATTGGCTCGGCGGCCTGCTCGCCGGGATCACGGCCGCGATGTCGCTGATCCCGGAAGAATTCCCCGTCGTGCTGACGGTCTTCCTCGCGCTCGGCGCCTGGCGCCTCTCGCAGCACCGCGTGCTGACGCGCCGCGTCGCCGTGATCGAGGCGCTGGGCGCGGCGACGGTGCTGTGCGTCGACAAGACCGGCACCTTGACCGAGAACCGCATGCGCGTTGCGCGGCTCGTCACGGCGAGCGGCGAGACCTGCGAGATCGCGGCGACGACGGCGCTGCCGGAAGCCTTTCACGCCCTGCTCGAGTTCGGGATCCTGGCCAGCGCCGTCAATCCCTTCGATCCGATGGAGCAGGCCTTCCGCGCGCTCGGCGAGCGCCTGCTCGCGGGGACCGAGCATCTGCATGCGAACTGGACGCTGGTGCAGGAGTACGCGATCGCGCCGGCGATGCTCGCGATGACGCACGTATGGCAGGCGACGGGCGAGCGCGACTACGTCGTCGCGGCCAAGGGCGCGCCGGAGGCGATCCTCGATCTCTGCCACGCCGACGCCGCGACGGTGGCCGCGACGCGCGCGCGCGTGAACGCGCTCGCCGCCGACGGCCTGCGCGTGATCGCCGTCGCGCACGGCCGTCACGCCGGCGCCTCCTGGCCCAGCGAGCAGCACGATTTCACCTACACCTTCCTCGGCCTCGTCGGGCTCGAGGATCCGCTGCGCGCGGAGGTGCCGGACGCCGTGCGCGAATGCCGCGCGGCCGGCATCCGCGTCGCGATGATCACCGGCGACTATCCCGGCACCGCGCGTGCCGTCGCCCGCGCCGCGGGCCTCGCGGCCGACGACGCGCTGCTCACGGGTGAGGAGGTCGCGGCGCTGGACGATGCGGCGCTCGCCGCGCGGATCGAGACGACGCAGGTGTTCGCGCGCGCGATGCCGGCGCAGAAGCTGCGCCTCGTGCAGGCCTGGATCGCCGACGGCGAGGTCGTCGCGATGACGGGCGACGGCGTCAACGACGCGCCCGCACTGCGCGCGGCCCACATCGGCATCGCGATGGGCGCGCGCGGGACCGACGTCGCGCGCGAAGCGGCATCGCTGGTGCTCGCGAACGACGACTTCGCCTCGATCGTGCGTGCCGTGCGCATGGGCCGGCGCATCTTCGACAACCTGCGCAAGGCGACGAGCTACATCCTCGCCGTGCACCTGCCGGTCGCCGCGGTGTCGCTCGCGCCGTTGTTCGGCGGCTGGCCCCTGCTGCTCTTCCCGGTGCACGTCGTGTTCCTCGAGCTCGTGATCGATCCGGCGTGTTCGCTGGTCTTCGAGGGCGAGGAAGACGAGCCGGACCTGATGCGGCGGCCGCCGCGGGCGCGCGGCGCGCGGCTGGTCGATCGCGCGACGCTCCTGCGCAGCCTGCTGCAGGGAAGCGCGGCGAGCGTCGCGGTGATCGCGGTCTATGCGATGGCGCTGCGCCAGGGCGAGGTCGAGGTCGCGCGCACGCTCGGCTTCACGACGCTGCTGGTCGCGAACCTCGCGCTGATCGTGCTCAATCGCTCGCGACGCCGGCACTGGCTCGGCAATCTCCTCGCCCCCAATCGCGCGCTGCGCGTGGTGCTGGCCGGCGCCGTACTGCTGTATGCGACGACGCTCGCGCTGCCCGGCGTGCGCGAGCTGTTCCTGTTCGGAACGCCGGCGCCCGCGGCGCTGCTCGGCGCCATCGCCGCGGGCCTGCTCGCGGTAGTGCCGCTGGGTCTGGTCCCTCGTCGCGGGGCCCGACCGTTCAGGCCGCAGGGTCCGACCCCTCGTCGCGGCTGACTCGTTCGCGCGATTGCCGCCGGCGGCGCGGGCTCGGTATGCTGCCGGCGCTTCGACTCTGCCGGCTGGGAAATTCTGCAATGCGATACCGTGCGTCTGGAACGCTGCTGCTGCTCGCGGCCTTGAGCTGGGCCTGCGTCGTGCGGGCTGCCGGCGAGCAGTCCGAGGTCGACGTGTGGGCGACGCTGCTGAAGCCGCAGTATTTCCAGGACCGGCCGATCGAC
>JBFWSI010000226.1:0-6530 GCA_050248455.1 Gammaproteobacteria bacterium
CGGCGCCTCGACCTTCCGCGCCGGGATGGCGCCGAAATGCGTTTGCGCGAGCGCCTTCACCGCCGCGGGATCGACGTCGCCGACGACCACTAGCGTCGCGTTCGACGGCGTATACCAGCGTTCGTACCAGGCGCGCAGGTCCGGGAGCTGCATCGACTCGATGTCGGCGGCCCAGCCGATCACGGGTTGGCGATAGGGGCTGGTCTGCCAGATGACGGCGTTGGCGACCTCGGCGGCCAGCGCCTGCGGATCGTCGTCGGTGCGCAGCCGGCGTTCCTCGGCGATGACCTTCTTCTCGGTCGCGAATTCCTGCGCGTCGAGCACCAGGTGCTGCATGCGTTCGGCTTCCAGCCGGAAGCTCTCCGCGACGTCGTCCTTGGACCACTGCTGGAAGTAGGCCGTGTAATCCAGCGAGGTGAACGCGTTCTCGCGCCCGCCGCGCTCGGCGATCAGACGCGAGAATTCACCCGTCGCGAGGTGCCGGGTGCGCTTGAACATCATGTGCTCGAGCGCGTGCGACACGCCGGTCGCGCCATCCTGCTCGTAGGACGCGCCGACCTTGTACCAGATCTGCACCACCGCGACGGGCGCGCGATGATCTTCCTGGACGACGAGCTTCAGGCCGTTGGCGAGCGTGTACTCGTGCGTGCGCGCGGCGGCCGGCGTCGCGGCGGAGATACACAAGCCGAGGGCGAGGGCGGCAGCTAAGAGCGAGCGGGAACGCGACAAACGGCGACTTCCTGTGGACGAGGGCTGCGCGGCGACGCGTGCGCCGCCGCCGGGGGTGTTAGCATAGCCGAAGAGCGGAAGCGGCGCGGCGCGCCGGTCCCGTCGTCAATCGCATTTCAGAAGTCCCGATGTTCAAACGTCTGCGAGAAGGCATCGCCCGCACGCGCGATGGCCTGTTGAACAAGCTCGGCCGCCTGCTCGGCCGTCGCGAACCCATCGATGCCTCGTCGCTGGAGGCGCTCGAGAGCGCGCTGCTGATGGCAGACACCGGTGTCGCCGTCACCGAGCGCATCATGGCCGCGGTGGAGAAGCGGGCGGGCCGCGAGGGTGCGCCGCTCATCGACGTCTTGCGCGAGGAGATGACGAAGGCGCTCGCCGGCGTCGAGGCGCCGCTCGAGATCCCCGCCGGCCGCGACGCGCCTTTCGTGATCCTCGTCGTCGGCGTCAACGGCGTCGGCAAGACGACCACCATCGCCAAGCTGGGCCGCCATCTGCAGCTGGCCGGCCACAGGGTGATGTTCGCCGCCGGCGATACGTTCCGGGCCGCCGCGGTCGAGCAGCTGAAGACCTGGGGCGAGCGGCTCGGGATCCCCGTGATCGCGCAGGGCACGGGCGCCGATCCGGCCTCGGTGATCTTCGACGCCTATTCCGCCGCCGCCGCCCGCGGCTGCGACGTGCTGATCGCGGACACCGCGGGCCGCCTGCATACGCAGGGCGCACTGATGGGGGAGCTGTCGAAGATCCGGCGGGTGTTGACGAAGCAGCACCCGGACGCTCCGCAGGAAACCCTGCTCGTGCTCGACGCGACGATGGGCCAGAACGCGGTCCAGCAGGCGAAGCTCTTCAACGAGGCGGCGCCGCTGAGCTCGCTGGTCCTGACCAAGCTCGACGGCACGGCGAAGGGCGGGGTGGTGTTCGCGGTCGCCGACGCGCTGCACCTGCCGCTGCGCTTCATCGGCGTCGGTGAGCAGCAGGACGATCTCCAGGTCTTCGCGGCCGGCAGCTTCGTCGATGCGCTGCTGGGCACCGGTTCGGAAGCCGAGGCGGACGGGACAAGCGGCTGAGCCGACTAGGGTTTTCTTTCGACGCTCCGCCGGCGGCCGACGTTTTCGGATGCGTCCGGCCGACAGGCGCGCCCGTCGTCTAGACGGTAATTTGCGGAACCTGCCCGTGTCTTAGCACTCCAACTTCGCGAGTGCTAATATCCGGTCCAACCGAATTTCGAGGAGGGTCTTGCATGACCAATACCCTGAATCTGCCGCTGCCGACCGGCTCGCTGGAGTCGTATATCGGCGCCGTGCAACGCATCCCGATGCTGTCCGAGGAGGACGAGCGCGAGCTCGCGCGCCGCTACCGCGACGGCCAGGATCTCGACGCGGCCCGTGAGCTGGTCATGGCGCATCTGCGCTTCGTCGTGCGGGTCGCCCGCGGCTATCTGGGCTATGGTCTGCCGCACGGCGATCTGATCCAGGAGGGCAACATCGGCCTGATGAAGGCCGTGAAGCGCTTCGATCCGACGGTCGGCGTGCGCCTCGTGTCCTTCGCCGTGCACTGGATACGCGCCGAAATCCACGAATACATCCTGCGCAACTGGCGCATCGTCAAGGTCGCGACGACCAAGGCCCAGCGCAAGCTGTTCTTCAACCTGCGCAGCGCCAAGCAGCGCCTGGGCTGGATGAGCGCGCAGGAAGTCGATGCGGTCGCGCAGGATCTCGGCGTCGACGCCAAGACGGTGCTGCTGATGGAAGAGCGCATGAATGCGCACGATCAGGCCTTCGACGTGTCGATCGAGGACGGCGACGAAGATCTCGCGCCGGCGAGCTATCTCGCCGACACGCGCTTCGAACCGACCGAGCAGCTGGAAGCCTACGAGGAAGCGACGGGCGGCGCCGAGCAGTTGGCGCATGCGCTGGCCAAGCTCGACGACCGCAGCCGCGACATCATCGCGAGCCGCTGGCTGACCGAGCCGAAGCAGACGCTCCACGAGCTCGCCGGCAAGTACAAAGTGTCGGCGGAGCGCATCCGCCAGATCGAGAACAACGCCTTCAACACGCTGAAGCGCGCGCTGACGCCGCAGCAGCTGGCGCTGCTGCCGGCGAAGAGCTGAGAGGCAGCGCGCTCAGGGAATACCTCGAGGCTGCGGCGATTCCTGCCGCAGCCGCGCCCGCACGGCGAGCAGGTAGATCAGCAGGAACAGCGCGAAGTAGTACTCCTGCGGCTCGCTCCAGCGGATTTCGAAGGGCAGGCTCTCGATACCCATCAGTTTCTTGTAGCGCTCGGGCAGCTTGATTGCGATTGCGAGCAACGCCGTCGGCAGGCATTCGATCCCGGGCCATACCCAGTCCTGCAGGCTGCCTGGCGCATAGCGCGGCAGACGGCCGAAGAGCCGCCGCAGCGGCACCACGATGCCGCCGACGAGCACCCACAGTTCGAGCAGCAGCCGCGGCTTCTGGTCGAACCAGCTGCTCATGTTGTGGAGATTCGTTTCCTGCTGGTCGTTCAGCGCCGCGATTTCCGCCGGCGTGTCCCACTGGAAGAGCTGCTGTCCCCAGGACAGTTCTTCACCCGCGAAGTAGAAGCAGCCGAGCGTGGTGCCGATGAGCCAGACGGTGAAGAGGAGAGGTACGCGGCCGCGCGCGAGCAGGACCGTCCGCACGCCGATCCATACGCCGATCAGCGCGACGAGCGGCGTCGCGAGCTCGGTGAGGCCGAGCTCGCCTTCGATGAACCAATCGTAGAGCGACGGCGCATAGAGCTTCACGCCGAACACCAGGACTGCGAGCAGCGGCGGGAACCACAGCCACAGCGCCGGATGCAGCCGGGCGCGCATCATTGCGCCGGTCTCACGCCAAAGCGGCACGCACGAGGGGCCAGTAGTGATCGGCGAAGAGGGCGGCGAAGAGCAGGGTCAGGTAGACGATCGAATACTTGAAGGTCTTGAAGGCGAGCTTGTCGTCGTCGTCGAACTGCATGCGGATTGCGTAGTAGAGAAACACCGCGTTCAGGGCCAGCGCGCAGACGAGATAGAGGTGGCCGCTCATGTAGGTCGCGTACGGCAGCAGCGTCACGGCCACCATCAGGATCGTGTAGAACAGCACGTGCAGCCGCGTGAAAGCGGCGCCGTGCGTGATCGGCAGCATCGGGATGTTGGCCTTCGCATACTCGTTGCGCCGGTAGATCGCGAGCGCCCAGAAATGCGGCGGCGTCCACGCGAAGATGATGAGGAAGAGCAGCAGCGCGTGCGGGTCCAGCGTGCCGGTCACCGCGGTCCAGCCGAGGACCGGCGGCGCCGCCCCGGCGGCGCCGCCGATGACGATGTTCTGCGGCGTCGCATGTTTGAGGAACAGCGTGTAGATCAGCGCATAGCCGATCAGCGATAGGAAGGTCAGCACCGCCGTCAGCGGGTTCACGAAGGCGATGAGGAGGTACATCGACAGGAAGCCGAGCAGCAGCGCGAAACCCAGCGCCTGCGGCACGCCGAGCTCGCCCTGCGGCAGCGGCCGGTTCTGCGTGCGGGCCATCAACGCGTCGATGCGGTGCTCGGCGACGTGATTGATCGCCGCCGCCGAGGCCGCGGCGAGCGCGATGCCGAGATTGCCGAAGACGAGGATGTCGAGCGGCACGAGGCCCGGCGTCGACATCAGCATGCCGATCAGCGCCGTGAACACGATCAGATAAACGACGCGCGGCTTGGTCAGGGCCAGGTAATCACGCCAGGACGGCGCGGACGAAGTCACGATCTCTGCGGGCGGATTTTTCATGTTTGTGGGGCTCGGGCGCTCGGCCGCGCGCCCGCCGGGCGGGTCGCGAAAAACAACAGGGTCACCAGACTCGCCATCAACAACGCCGCCATGCCGTTGTGCATCACCGCCACCGGCAGCGGCAGGCCGTACACGACATTGGAGATACCGAGCGCGAGCTGAACGACGAGCACGGCCAGTATACACCAGCCCAATCGGCGGCCGGCCGTGCCGCCATGACGCCAGGCGCGCGCAATCGCGAAGACGATTGCCGCCGCGGTGGCCAGTGCCCACAGCCGATGCGTGTAGTGGATGGCGGTGCGCGCCGGCGTGTCGAGCACGCCGAATTCGTAGTTCACGCCCAGCCCGCGCCACAGCACGAAGGCTTCGCGGAACGCCATGTGGGGCCAGAAGCTCGCGTGGCAGGTCGGGAAGTCGGTGCAGGCCAGCGCCGCATAGTTCGCGCTGGTCCAGCCGCCGAGGAAGATCTGGCCGGCGAGGGCGACGAGGGCCACGAGCACGGCGACGAGGATCGACGTGCCGGCCGTGAGCCGATCGGCGTCGCCGGCCTGCACGCGCAACAGGTTCCAGATCAGCAGACCCAGGACCATCATGCCGCCGAGGAGGTGCGCGGTGACGACCAGCGGCTTCAGCAGCAGCGTCACCGTCCACATCCCGAGCAGTCCCTGGAACACGACCAGCGGCACGAGCAGCAGCGGCACGGCCAGTGGTTGCCGCGGATCGGCGCGATTGCGCCAGGCCAGCGCGGCCAGCAGCAGGATGCCGAAGCCCAGGCTGGAAGCGAGATAGCGATGAATCATCTCGCGCCAGGCCTTGCCGCTTTCTAGCGGTCGCGCCGCGAGATGCTCGGGCGTCGCCTCGGCGGCTGACTCCGGGACCACCAGGCGCCCGTAGCAGCCGGGCCAGTCGGGACATCCGAGGCCGGCGTCGCTCAAGCGGACATAGGCGCCCTTGACGATCACCGCGAGGGCGAGGATGGGCAGCAACCAGGACAGAAAACGGTAGACAGCATTCATCGTGGGGCAGGCCGGGCTGGGATTATTTGATGGCGGAAGCCGTGAGCAGCCGCTTCAGATCGCCCTTCACTTCGTCCGGCGGCGTCGACGGCGCGAAATGCATCATCAACTGTCCGCGCCAGTCGAGGAAACCGATGAACGGCAGATCGAGTTTCTGCTCGCCGCCGCGCAGGCGGTCGCCGATCGCGCGCACGAGTGCCGGGTCGACCAGCGCACGGGCTTCGGTCTGCGCCGGCGCGGTAGCGAAGAGGCCGAACACGTGCAGGCGGGTGCCGTTCTTGCCGATCACCATCGGCATCGCGGCGAGTTCGCGCAGCACCGTACGACAGGCGTCGTCGCAGGCGCCCTCGCTGACGTAGAGCAGCGCCCAGTCGGCCGGCGGCAGGGCGCGCAGAGGCGCGGCAGGCTCGGTCGTCGGCAGGGTGGCGAAATCCACGGGCGGCGCGATCAGCGTGCCGTGGTTGGTCAGCACGCCGGGACGCCAGCCCAGCGTGCCCGAGGCGAGCAGCCAGGCGACGGCGATCGGCAGCACGAACACGCCGAAGATCAGGAGCAGTATCAGCCGGTTGCTGCTTCGCGACGCGTGCGTGGCATCCGGCGCGGGGATCGGCTTCATCGGGAGTCGTCCGGGAATTCGGTAGTGGCCTGGCCGTGGCGACGGCGATGGAGTGAGATACCCAGGAGGATCGCGACGGCGCCTGCCAGCGCGAACCATTGCACGGCATAGGCCGTGTGCTTGCCGTCGTCCACTGCCGGCAAGGTGAAGCCTCGATCGTAACCGCCGGGTTCCGCTTCATCCAGGTATACGAGCATCGGCAGGAAGCCCGGCGCGAAGGCCGCGTCCAAGGTCGCGAAGTCGACGTGCTGCAGACGCCAGAGATCGGGTCCCAGACGCTCCGGTTGCGCCGCATCGCCGACGACGATGCCGGTCGACGGTGCCGGCGCCAGCCGGCCGCTGACGCCGGTGACTTCCGTCGGCAGGGCGATGTCGGGGATATCGGTACGGCGCGGCGGCGCGACCATC
>JBFWSI010000227.1:0-6514 GCA_050248455.1 Gammaproteobacteria bacterium
ACGGCATGATCCCGCTCGACGACTGGGCGCTGCGCACGACCGACGTCGTGAAGATGACGCCGAAGCGCGAGAGCCATCCGTACAGCCAGAAGTTCCTGTACATCGACCGTCAGTCCGGCGAGTGCTACTACGCGAACGCCTTCGACAAGGCGGGCCAGCTGTGGAAGCTGTGGCAGCTGTCCAAGGTGTGGACGGACGATCCGCAGTACCAGACGGGCGGCGCGAAGTTCAAGGCCCAGCCGACGCCGGTCGGCACGCGCATGAGCGCGTTCCAGAGCATCAACGTGATCGACGTGCAGAACAGCCGCGGCACGCTGGTGCCCTGCCGCGGCAACAGCTACCCCGACACCACTTTCAAGGACGTGAAGAAGGTCCTCGACGTGAACTACCTCACCGAGGGACGCTGAGCTCGCCTCCGGCGAGGATGACGGCCACGGCCGTCGTCCTCGCCCACCGAAAGCTCCCCGTTCTCGTCAGAGAAAGGGTTCAGGCCGCAATTGCGGCCTGTTTTTTTGTGCACCCGGTATAGGCGCGCTCCTGCGCGTCGCATGCCCGTCATCTTTCCTCTGCACACTCGCCGCCGCTGAACGCATCGCCGACGTATCGTTCGGCGCCGGTTTCACAGCAGGGGGGAACGACGATGAGCGTGAGTGTGTGGCAAGTGGCCTTGGTGGTGGTGCTGTTCCTCGTGCTGTTCGGCAAGGGACGCGTGCCGCAGCTGATGAGCGATCTCGCGGAAGGCATCAAGGGTTTCCGCAAGGGGCTCGCCGACGACGCGGCAGCGAGCCGACCGGAAGCGGCCGCCGATCCGCGCGAAGCCGCGCGCAAGCCCGAGCCACCGGCCGCGTGACGCGCGCCCGCCATGTTCGACATCGGCTGGAGTGAAATCCTCTTCATCGCGACGCTCGCGCTGGTCGTGGTCGGTCCGCGCGATCTGCCGAAGTTCATCCACATCGTCGGCCACGGCGTCGGGCGCCTGCGTCGTACCTGTCGCGAAGGCCTCGCGACCCTGCATCGGCTGGAACGCGAAATCGACATCGCGAGCCGTCCCGCGCTCGGCCCTCCGGGGGAACCCGAGTACTACGCGTTGCTGCCGGAGCACGTGCGCGAGATGTTGCGACGGGGCGAGGCCGAACCGCTGCGCGACGCCGCGGCGCATGTCCGCCGCGCGGCAGAGATAGACACGGCCCTCGACGTCGCGCGACGACGGCACGCGAGCCTCGTCGACTTCCCCGACTCCGGCGCATCGCCGCCACACGGCGAAGACGCGCGGAATTGACGCGATGACGGCTCCGCTGAAACTGCGCGACGATGCGCCCGCGCCGGACGAGGTCGATCTCGCACGGGCGCCGCTGCTGTCCCACCTGCTCGAATTCAGGCGGCGATTGTTGCTGGTGCTGGCGTTCTTCGTGCTGACGTCCGCCGCGAGCTACCTTGCGGCCGAAGAATTGTTCGGCTTCCTGACCGCGCCGCTGCGCGAGGCCTACGGCGCGGATGCCACGCGGCGCATGATCTTCACCGGGCTGCACGAGGCCTTCGTCACCTACTTGAAGCTCGCATTGTTCGCCGGCCTGTTCGCATCGCTGCCGCTCGCGCTGAACCAGCTGTGGAAGTTCCTGGCGCCGGGACTCTACGGCCACGAACGCGCGAGCCTGCGGCCGTTGTTCGTGATGACGCCGCTGATGTTCGTCGCCGGTGCCGGGCTCGCCTACTTCGTGGTCCTGCCGCTGGCCTGGCAGTTCTTCCTCAGTTTCGAGACGCCCGGCGCCGCGGCCGGCATGGCGATCGCGCTCGAAGCACGGGTCGGCGAATATCTGGGCCTCGTGATGAGCATGCTGATCGCCTTCGGGTTGAGCTTCGAACTGCCGGTGCTGCTGTTGCTGCTGGCACGTCTCGGCGTCGTCGACGCCGACGATCTCGTGCGCTACCGGCGTCATGCGATCGTGCTGATCTTCGCCGCGGCCGCGGTGCTGACCCCGCCCGACTTCCTGTCCCAGATCGCGCTCGGCACGCCGATGCTGCTGCTCTACGAGCTCGCGATTCGCCTGGTGCGCGCGCAAGAACGCGCCGCCGCCGCTGCGCGCGAATACGTTTAAGCGAATCTTCACACAATCGTTACGCGCTCGTTCTCGGGCTGTAAGGAAGCGACGCTCTAATCGTGGCTCCTCGCGCCGCCGATGCTGTCGTCGCCGGCGCGTCCATTCGCAAAGCCATTCGAAGAGGAAGCCGAAGAATGAACAACGCAGCAGACATGCTCAGAGCCGAGATCACGCGCCGTGAACTCGTCAAAGGGGGAGCGACCGGCACCGTCGCGGTCGCGCTTGGCGCACTGGCCGCCCGCCAGGCCAAGGCGGTGCAACTGCCGTACGCCGACGACTACGGCCCGCTCGCGCCGGTCAACGACATGACGACCGGCCTGCCGCTGTTGCGGCTGCCGCAGGGTTTCAAGTACATGAGCTACGGCTGGACCGGCCAGCCGATGGCCGACGGTCAGCAGACGCCCGGCGCGCACGACGGCATGGGCGTCGTCGCGATCAAGGGCAACCAGATTGCGCTCGTGCGCAACCACGAACAGAGCGGCAGCGGCATTGCCTTCGTCGCGCCGGCCGACTACGACAGCCTGAACGGCAATCGCGGCGGCACGACCAATGTCCTGTTCGACGCGGTGGCCGGCAAGTTCCTTTCTTCCTATGCGTCGATCAGCGGCACGCGCACGAACTGCGCGGGCGGGATCACGCCCTGGGGCAGCTGGCTGACCTGCGAGGAAACCACCTCGATTACCGGCACCGTGCGCCACGGCTACGTCTTCGAGGTGCCCGGTTTCGGCCGCGCCACGGGTCGTCCGCTGAAGCGGCTCGGCCGCTTCTCGCACGAGGCGGTCGCCGTCGACAGCGGTACGGGCCACGTCTACCTGTCCGAAGACGCGACGCCGAGCGCACTGTACAAGTTCGAAGCCAGTGTCTACGGCAATCTCGAAGCGCCGGGCAAGCTCTACGCGATGAAGGTCAAGAACGTCGACACCTTCAACTTCTCGGGGCTGAACGGCGTGTACGTCGACTTTGCGATCGGCACCGCCTGGGACGTCGAATGGGTCGAGGTCACGGACTTCGACGCGCTCAACGGCCGCGCTTACGACTCTGCGCCGGGGCGCGCCTGCTTCGCGCGCGGTGAAGGCATGTGGGAGGACGGCGGCAAGATCTACCTCGTGTCGACCAGCGGCGGCGTCGCGCGCGAAGGCCAGGTGTTCTGCTACGACCCGCGGCGCGAAACGATCACGGTCATCTTCAATTCGACCGGCGCCGGCACCGGCAACACCGAGTGCAACAATCCGGACAACATCAGCGTAAGCCCCCGCGGCGGCATCCTCCTGCTCGAGGACGGCGGCGGCCTGGCGCGGCTGCGCGGTCTGAACCACCAGGGCGAGACCTTCATCTTTGCCGAGAACAACATCGTGCTGACGAATGCCGATCTCGCGGCCGCCGATCTCGCGCTGAAGGCGAACGGCGGCATCATCGCGCGCATCCCGGCCGACAACTACACGGACAACGAGTTCGCCGGCGGCACGTTCTACGGCAGATGGCTGTTCTGCAACATCCAGACGCCAGGCATCACCTTCGCGATCACCGGTCCCTGGGACAACGGCTCGCTTTGACCAGCAGCGGCCCGCGTGCCGCGGACACGGTGCGCGGGCCGCACCAGCGGAGAACAGCAACATGAAGCATTTCATTGGCAGTGCGGCGCTCGTCGCCGCGATCGCAGTCCCCGCGGCGGCCCAGGCCTTCGTCAGCGGCGATATCACCGGCGGCGGCTCGTTCGACGGCACGTTGAGCTCGGCGAGCGCGTGGATCAACGCGAATCCGATCGACGGTACGGAAGTGAACTTCTGGACCTTCGCGGGCAACGCCGGCGACACCTGGTCCTTCGTCGTCACGCCGCGCGAACCGACCGCGATCGAATTCGGCATGAGCCTTTATTTCGGCCCCATCGCCGAGTTCGATCTGCTCGTGCCCGGCTTCGACAACGAGGCGGGCTTCGCTGACGCGCAGTTCATTGCCGGCACGCCGGCCTTCGGCGCGCTCGGCACCACGCTCGTCGACATCGTGCTCGCGGCGACCGGCACCTACACGCTCGCGATCGGCGGCGAGGAGTTCGCGGCCGCGGGCAGCGAGTTCGGCTACACGCTCGACGCGAACGTCGCGCCGGTACCGGTGCCCGCCGCGGCGTGGTTGATGGCGTCCGCCCTCGCCGGCTTCGGCGCCGTCCGTCGCCGTCGCTGAAGTCTCGAGAGCGAGGAGACCACACATGAACAAGACGATACACGCCGCGGCCCTCGGCGCCGCGGTCTGCTCCTTCCAGGTCGGTGCGGACACGCTCGTGCTGAAAGAGGGCGTGGACGGCTACACCGGCACGCTGATCATGGCGATCGGCTCGGGCGGGCCGGACGGCAGCTTCTTCGGTGACGCGCTGTCGGTCGATCAGGACACCGGCGATTACGGCAACGACGGCATCGGCCAGGTGCTGCTGCGCTTCGGTGGCCTGTTCGGCCCCGGGGGCGCCTTGCACGGCGCGACGGTCCACAGCGCGAGCCTGCGCACCGCGACCGGCAGTTCGACCGACGGCCCGGTCGGCATCTTCCGCATGCTCGTCGACTGGAACGAGGCCTCGACCTGGAACACGCTCGGCGATGGCGTCGGTGTGCTGGTCGAGACCGCGGTCGCCGATGCGCAGTTCGCCAACATCGACAATCCGGGCACGCTCGACTGGGACGTCACGGCAAGCCTGCAGGCCTGGGCGGCCGGCGCCGCTGATCATGGCTGGGTCTTCGACAATGCGAGCGGCGACGGCTGGGATCTGTTCACCGATCTGGCGTCGGAAGCCCTGCGTCCGCAGCTGACCGTCGACTACACTCCGGCACCCGTCCCGGTGCCGGCAGCCGCGTGGTTGCTCGGTTCGGCCGCATGCATGCTCGGCGGGCGACGTCGCAGCGCGCACCAGGGGAAGTGCTGAACGAGTCCCTCCTGGACTCGTTCAGCGTCGGCGAGCCCGGGGCAAGCCCGGACTCGCTTCCGCGAATCGAGTGCTGGCGCACTTGATTCGCGAGCGAGCCATCCACGGCCCGCGGAAACTCTGCTTTTGCGGAGTTTCCCAGGCAAACGCCGCAGGACGCGGCTTTCTCCGCGGGCCAGGGACGGCCCGACTCCTCCGCGCGCCAAACTCGCGGAAGGCCGCAAGCCGGGCCGCCTACGGCAGGACGGCAGGCGGCCCACGCGCCGTTTGCCGCCGCCGTCACCGATCGCGCCCGTCCGGCTGGCGGCTGGTCGTGGGCGACGTTTAGAATTTCGGCTCAGTCACCCAGATCCGTCAGAGGCCCGCCGTGAGCAACTTCGAGCAGCAGAAAGAAAAGTTTCGTACCCAGGACGGCTTCATCGCCGCCCTGGACCAGAGCGGCGGCAGCACGCCGAAAGCGCTGAAGCTGTACGGCTTGCCGGAGACCGCGTGGAAGAACGAGGCCGAGATGTTCGACCTCGTGCATGCGATGCGCGCCCGCATCATCACCAGCCCCGCCTTCAACGGCGATCGCATCCTCGCCGCAATCCTCTTCGAAATGACGATGGATCGCGACATCGAGGGCCGGCCGACCGCCGACTATCTGTGGAACGTCAAGAAGGTCGTGCCGATCCTCAAGGTCGACAAGGGCCTCGCCGACGAGGCGAACGGCACGCAGCTGATGAAGCCGATGCCGGCGCTCGACAAGCTGCTCGCGCGCGCGAAGGAGAAGGGCATCTTCGGCACCAAGATGCGTTCGGTGATCAAGCAGGCGAACGCGACGGGCATCCAGGCCGTCGTCGATCAGCAGTTCGAGGTCGCACGCCAGATCATCGCGGCCGGCCTCGTGCCGATCATCGAGCCCGAAGTCGACATCAAGTGCCCGGACAAGGCCGGCGCCGAAACGCTGCTGAAGGCGGCCATCAAGGCCGGTCTCGATGCGCTGCCCGCGGGCCAGCTCGTGATGCTGAAGCTCACGATCCCGGACCAGGACGATCTCTACGCCGACTTCATCAAGCACCCGCGCGTGCTGAAAGTAGTGGCGCTGTCGGGCGGTTACTCGCGCGAAGAAGCCAACAAGCGCCTCGCCCGCCAGCACGGCATGGTCGCGAGCTTCTCGCGCGCGCTGACCGAAGGCCTCGCGGCGCAGCAGAGCGACGCCGAGTTCAACGCGGCGCTGGACGCCGCGATCGAGAGCATCTACCAGGCTTCGAAGACCTGAGCCGGCTTTCTCCGCACACGCGCGGTGGCCGCGGCCCCGTGCGTGTGCCGTCCCGGTAATCGCTCTCCGTTCGCCCCTCGCCTGAATTCTCGCCGCAGCGCGCACCTGCGTTCCCGGCGCCAAAGGTGCCTGCGCGCAAGCTTGCCTCCTCACTCGCGGAGGAACATCCTGCGCTCGATCTGCCAAGTGCTGCGGTCGCCGTCCGCCGGCCCGCGACCGCATCGTCGCAGCACGCAACGGCGTCGG
>JBFWSI010000228.1:0-6511 GCA_050248455.1 Gammaproteobacteria bacterium
ACCTCGCGCCGCTGAACCCGCGCCTCGTGATGGCCTCGATCTCCGCCTACGGCAGCGAGAGCCCGCTGTCGCACAAGACGGGCTACGACTGGGTCGCGCAGGCCTTCGCCGGCATCATGCACATGACGGGCCCCGCCGACGGCCCGCCGATGCCGGCCGGCGTCGGCATCGCCGACGTGTCCTCCGGCGTGCACGCGTTCTCCGCGATCGGCTACGCGCTGTTCCACCGCGAGCGCACCGGCCAGGGGCAGTGGCTGGACATCGGGATGATCGACAGCATGTTCCACGTCCACGAGATCCCGCTGCAGGCCCACTCGGTGACCAAGGGCGAGTTCAAGCCGATGCGCGCGGGCAACAGTCATCCGCTGGTCGCGCCGTTCGGCGTGTTCAAGGGCCCGAGCGGCTACCTCGTGATCCTCGCGCTGCAGCTGCAGTGGAAGGGCTTGTGCGAGGCGATGGGCCGTCCCGATCTGGAGCACGACCCGCGCTTCGTCGACGGCACGCAGCGCGCGAAACACCAGCGCGAGCTGAACCCGATCATCGAAGGCTGGCTAGAGGGCTTCCCCGACAACGACGCGGTGCTCGATCATCTCGAGCGCTACCGCGTGCCGTCGGCGCCGGTGCTGAGCCCGATCGACGCGATCGAGCATCCCTATTTCAAGGCGCGCGGCACGGTGCGACGCATCGAGGATCCCGTGCTCGGGCAGATGCACATCCCGGGCTTTCCGCTGCGCTTCTCGGCACAGCCGGAGCGGCTCGATCTCGTCGCGCCGCTGCTCGGCGAGCACAACGCGCAGGTGTTGTCGCAAGTCCTCGGCTACGACGAGGCGCGCATCGCCGCCTTGAAGGCAGCCGGCGTGCTCGCCAGCGGCGAGCGTTGATGACGCCACGCCGGTCGTAGCCCGGGTGGAGCGCAGCGGAACCCGGGATCCTCATCGCGCTCACAAGCGAATCCCGGGTTGCGCGCTGCGCGCTCCACCCGGGCTACGAATTCGACTTCATTCAATTCCGTCTCCGGGATCGACCCTCACCCCGGCGCAAGCGCCTCCAAGGCGCGCCGCGTCGCCGTGTCGCGGCTCTCGTTGACGGGGCTCACCGCGAGCACGGGCAGATCGACGCCGGCGGCGCGGAACGCGGCGAGCTGGGCGCGGCACTGCGCCGCGTTGCCGACGATGCAGACTTCGTCGACGAGCGCGTCGGGCACGCGCGCGGCGAGATCGCGGCGCTGGCCCGTGCGCGCGACTTCGACGAGCTCGTCCATCGCCGCGCCGAAGCCGGCGCGACGCCACTGGCGCCGGTAGTTCGGCAGCTGCGCGAAGAAGGCGAGGTTGTAGCGCGCCGCCGAGCGCGCGGCCTCGACGTCGTCGGACACGAAGCTCGGCAGGCTCAGGCAGCAGGCGAAGCGCGCGACATCGCGATCCGCCGCGCGCGCCGCGTCGCGGGCCGCGCCGAGCAGCACGGGCAGGTGGCTGCGCGGCGTCAGGTAAGGCATCAGGCCGTCGCCGACCGCGCCCGCAATCGCCGCACTCTCGACCGTGTTGCCCGCGACGTGGACGGGCACCGGGTACGGCGACGGCGGCGTGTTCATCATGCCGCGCGCGATCTGCCCCGCGAGCGCGCGCTGCACGTAGTCGGCGTAGCGCCGCAGCGCCTCGCGCCCGTCGCCCATGTCGATGCCGAGCGTCGACAGCAGCTGCCGGTGGCTGATCCCGAGCCCGAGCAAGAGGCGCCCGTGCGAGATCTCCGCAATCGCGCGCGCCGTCGCTGCGCAGAGATAGGGATGCCGGTAGTGGATGTTCGCGATGTTGGTGCCGACGGTGATCGTCGAGGTCGCATGCGCGATCGCCTGCGTCACCGCCAGCGCGTCGCCGCGGCCCTCGTTGACGAGCGCGGCCTCGTAGCCGAGCGTCTCGGCGAGCACGCCTAGCGCAACGAGCTCGGCGACGCTCGCGTCCGTCACCGTCGACAGCACCACGCCCAAGCGCTCGCGCGTGCCGGCGCTCATCCGATGCGCTCCACGCGCGGCGACGGCGGATCGCTCGGGTTCGGCAGGCGATCGACGAGCTCGAACGGCGGATTGTGCCAGCCGTCGCTGCCGGCGACCGTGAGCCGCCGGCTCGCGATGCGCCAGCCCTCGCCGGTCAGGCGCAGGCGATCCGCATAGCGCCCCCACAGATCGATGCGCCGGCCGTCGTCGGCCGCGAGATGCCAGGCGTAGACATAGGCCGTCGACTCCGCCGCATCGTCGCCGGTGAAGCGGATGCGCACGTTCGACAGGTGATGGCTGGTGCGCGTGAACACGCAGAGCGTCTTCGCGAACATCAGCGCGAGCTGCTCGCGCCCGACGACCGCATGCTTCGAGCCGAGCTCGAAGCGCCCGTCGGCCGCGAACACCCGCGTCGCGAGCGCCTGCGCATCGTTGCGATCGACGTAGTGGCAGTAGTCCTGCAGCGTCTCGGTGATCAGCCGGCGCTGCTCGAGCTCCCACAGCACGCGCTCGGCGGTCGGCAAGGCGGTCGTCATTGCAATTCCCTCCCCGTGCTTCAAATCGTAGGTTGGGCTGACGAAGGAAGCCCAACACATCCCCGCGCAACGAAGCTCTTGTAGCCCGGTTCTTCGTAGCCCGGAAGGAGCGCCGCGCAGCGGCGCGGAATCCGGGACGTCGGAGGCACGGCCGATATGCCTTCACCCGGATTCGCTGCGCTCATCCGGGCTACGAAGACGGCGCATGCGCTTCGTAGCCCGGGTGCAGCGTAGCGGAACCCGGGATCCGTCTCGATTGGGCGCCGACGATCGATGTTCCGTGCATCAGCCAGCCTCTTTCGTCATGCCCGCGCAGAGCCTGCCCCCGCGAAGGCGGGGGCGGGCATCCATGCACTACCCCGGCGTCCAGTGCAGGAAACGATTCGCCCGACACGGACCTCATTGTCAGGCGTGGATTCCCGCCTGCGCGGGAATGACGAATAGGTCGACACCCTGATGGATATTTGCGCTCAGCTAGTTAGTTCAATACCCCGCCTTCGCATACGGCGTGTCGCCCGCGCGGCGATACACCAGCAGGTTGCGTCGATAGCGGCAGACTTCCTCGCCGTGCTGGTTGCGCGCGAAGGTGTCGACGGTCAGCACGCCTTCGTGCGGGCGCGACTTCGACTCGCGCGCGTCGACGACCGTCGACTCCGCCTCGACGGTGTCGCCCTCGTGCACGGGCGCGAGCGTGATCCCGGTCCAGCCGAGGTTCGCCGATACGCGGCCGAAGGTGCGCGTCGTCAGCGCGGTGACGGCGCCGAGCAGCATCGTCTCGGGCACGCGCAGGCGGCCCTGCTGGCGGGCGTCGACCCATGGCGTCTCGTGGAAACCCGGCGCGAAGTCGAAGGCGCGCCGCGCATCGCGCAGGATGTCCGCGCGATGGAAGGTACGGCGCGGGGCGTGCACGAAGCTCTCGCCGGGCCGCGCGTCCTCGAAGAAGAGCCCCCACTGCTCGACGCGCAGGCCCTCGTCGTCGCGATGCGCGGCGAAGCGCGCCTCGCGCGCCGGCTCGCCCAGCGGCTGCAATGCGACCGCGTTCCAGCCCGCGGCGGTGAATATCTCCAGCTCGACGACGAGGTTCGCGAACACCGCCGGCGTCGCGAGCGGCGTGCCGTCGTGGTGACGGTCCTTGCGGCCCGTGATGCGCGCGACGATCACGCCGACCTCCGGCGTCGCACCTGCGCGGCATTCGAGGATCTCGCTCTCCGCATAGATCGTGTCGCCGCCGAACACCGGCGCGGACAGCGCGATTTCACGGAAGCCCAGGATGTCGCGACGGCAGCCGAAGGTCTTCGCCGTCATGCCGACGAGGCGCTGCACCGTCAGCGTGCTGACCATCAGCGGGCGCTGCCAGCTCGACATGCCGGCGTAGCGCGCGTCGAAGTGGATCTGGGCGCCGTTGTAGCTGTCGAGCGTCTCGTCGGCATTGTCCTGCTGGGACAACGTGACGCCGGGCCGGTGCACGTAGCGCTGGCCCGGCGCGAGGCGCTCGAAGAACAGCCCGAAGTGCTCGCGGTAGCGCTGCGGGCCTGCGCGGTAGAAGACGGTGTCGATCATCGGCTCAGGCCACCGAATGACGCTTGATGTACTGGCGCGCGATGATCATCCGCTGCAGCTCGTTCGTGCCCTCGCCGATGCAGGTCAGCGGCGAGTCGCGGTAGAAGCGCTCGATGTCGAACTCCTTCGAATAGCCGTAGCCGCCGTGGATGCGCATCGCCTCCGTGCTGTTCTCGAGCGCGGCCTCGGACGCGAAGTACTTCGCCATGCCGGCCTCCATGTCGCAGCGATCGCCGCGATCGAAGGCCGCGGCCGCGTCCAGGGTCAGCAGGCGCGCCGCGCGCGCACGCGTCGCCATCTCGCCGAGCTTGAGCTGGATGGCCTGGTGCTCGCAGATCGGCTTGCCGAAGGTCTTGCGCACCTGCGCATAGTCCGACGCGAGCCGCAGCGCGCCCTCGGCGAGGCCGACGCCGCGCGAGGCGACATTGATGCGGCCGAGCTCGAGCCCGCCCGTCGCCTGGAAGAAGCCCTGGCCCTCGACGCCGCCGATCAGATGCTCCTTGCCGAGCCGGTAGTCCTCGAACACGAGCTCGCCCGAGTCGATGCACTTGTAGCCGAGCTTCTCGAGCTTCCTGCCGACCGTGAAGCCCTCCTTCTTCGGCGCGATGAAGAGGCTCATGCCCTTGTAGCGCGGCTCGGCGTTCGGATCCGTCTTCACCAGCAGCGCGATGCACGAGCCCTCGATGCCGTTCGAGATCCAGGTCTTGGTGCCGTTGATCACATACTCGCTGCCGTTCCACTTCGCCGTCATGCGGATGCCCTGCAGATCGGTGCCGGCATCCGGCTCGGTGAGGCCGAGGCCGCCGCGGACCTCGCCGCTCGCGAACTTCGGCAGCCACAGCGCCTTCTGCTCCGGCGTGCCGAACTTCTCGACCGCGAGCGCGAGCATCAGGTGCGAGTTGAAGATGCCCGTGATCGACATCCACACCGAGGAGACGATCATCACGAGCTTCGCATAGGTCGTCGCCGGCAGGCCCAGCCCGCCGTATTCCGGCGAGATCGTCGCGCCGAACAGGCCCATCTCCTTCATCTGCTCGACGATCTCGGTGGGATAGCGATCGGCGTGATCGTATTCCTTGACGATCGGTTTCAGCTCCTTGTCGGTCCAGCGCTGGATGGTCTCGAGCAGGATCGCTTCGTCCTCGCGGCTGTAGCGTTCGGCGGCGGTGGTCATGGAAAGTCCTCGCAGTTCTCGTGAAAAAGGCGCGCGACCGCGGGGTCGCGCACCGCGTGATCCTTCAATCGATGGTGACGACGATTTTGCCGAGCGCCCGGCGCGCCGACAATTCGGCGATGGCCTGGCCGCCGGTCTCGAGCGGGACGCGCAGCGACACGTAGGGCCGCACCTTGCCCGCGGCGTAGAACGCGAGCAGCTCGGCGTTGTTCTGCGCGTTCGCGACCGGATCGCGCTCGGTGAACGCGCCCCAGAAGATGCCGACGATCTGGCAGCCCTTCAGCAGCGGCAGGTTCAACGGAATGCGCGGGATGCCGGCCGGGAAACCGACGACGAGGAAGCGCCCTTCCCAGGCGATCGCGCGCAGCGCGGCCTCGGCGTAGTCGCCGCCGACCGCGTCGTAGACGACGTCGGCGCCGTGCTTGCCGCAGGCCGTCTTGAACTGCTCGGCGAGCGCCTTCGCGCCGTCCTTGTCGAAGGGACCGCGCGGATAGACGAGGCCGTCGACGGCGCCGTGGCGCTTCGCGAGCTCGAGCTTGTCCGCGCTGGAGACCGCGGCGATCACGCGCGCGCCCATCGCGACGCCGAGCTCGACCGCGGCGAGGCCGACGCCGCCGGCCGCACCGAGCACGAGCAGCGTCTCGCCGGGCTGCAGCGCCGCGCGCTGCTTCAGGGCGTGATAGGAGGTGCCGTAGGTGAACACGAAGGCCGCGGCCTCGTCGTAGGGCATGCCGTCCGGCATCTTCAGCGTCTTCGCCGCGCGCGCGACGACCTGCTCCGCCATGCCGCCGTGGCCGACCAGCGCGAGCACGCGATCGCCCGGCGCGAAGTCCGTGACGCCGGTGCCGACGGCCAGTACGTCGCCCGCGACCTCGCCGCCCGGCGCGAAGGGGCGCGGCGGCCGGAACTGGTACTTGTCCTCGATCATCAGCGTGTCGGGATAGTTGACGCCGCAGGCGCGGACGCGGATCAGCAGTTCGTCCGCGCCGGGCAGCGGCGCCGGGATGTCGTCGCGCAGGACCAGCGTGTCCGGCCCACCGACGGCTACACTCACCAAAGCTCGCATCGTTCTTCCTCGTGTGCATGCCCGTCGCGGCGGGCAGATCGACGCCTCATCGACGGACGAGGCTGCAAGAGACGAACGCTAGCATGCCGCGCAGCGGCGTCCCACCACATCGCCCCGCCCGTAGCCCGGATGCAGCGGAGCGGAACCCGGGTCGGGTCATCAGCCCTCGACAGGCCTTTCAAGCGGAG
>JBFWSI010000229.1:0-6491 GCA_050248455.1 Gammaproteobacteria bacterium
TCGGCGGCGTGGAGGCGCATCATCAATTTTGTTCTTCCCCGCGTCCTCCGTGGCTGAATAGCTGAGCGTAAATGCACTCCGGATTGGCCGTTCGATGACGCATGCGCAGGTAGAGGCCTCCTCCGTCATTCCGGCGCAAGCGGGAATCCACGCCTGAGAACGAGGTCTCCGTCGGGCGATTCTTTTTCCGCGCCGGGCGCCGGAGGAGTGCGTGGATGCCCGCTTGCGCGGGCATGACGGTAAACGAGCACGCCGTGGAGCGCATTTGCGCTCAGCCATTTGGTTTCCCCGGCACGACCGGCGGCGCCGATGCTGGATATCCGCGAACGAACCGCCGCTATACTGCTCTGACATGGACGCACGCACGCTCGTCGCCGGCATCACCGACCTCGCGTCGCTGCCGGGGGCATGCCTGCGCGTGATGGCGCTGGCCGACGATCCGAAGGCGTCCGCGGGCGATCTGGCCGAGGTCATCGCGCACGATCCCGGTCTCGCCGCGCGGCTGCTCAAGCTCGTCAACAGTGCCTATTACGCGCTGCCCAACCCGGTCGACAGCCTCGACGTCGCGGTGCGGGTGTGCGGCACGGAGGCGCTGCGCTCGCTCGCGCTCGCGACGGGCGCCGTGTCGGCCTTCAAGGACATCCCCAACGATCTCGTCGACATGGGCGCGTTCTGGAACGCGAGCGTGCACTGCGGCCTGCTGGCGCGCGCACTCGGACGCATCGCGCGGCTGACGCAGCCGGAGCGCCTGTTCGCGGCCGGGCTGCTGCACGCGGTCGGGCAGATCGTCATGTACAACCGCCTGCCGACGGAATCGCGCGCCGTGCTCGACGCCGTGCGGCAGGATCTGCACGCGCGCGTCGACGCCGAACGGCGCGTCTTCGGCTACACCTATGCGGAGGTCAGCGCCGCGCTGCTCGCCGGCTGGGGCCTGCCGCCGAGCCTGGTCGAGCCCGTCGCCTGCCATCTGGCGCCCGCGGCCGCCGGCGAGTTCCGCCACGACGCCGCGCTGCTCAACATCGCGCGCGAGGTGACGCTGCTCGTCGAGCCCGGCATCAAGATCGAGGCGCGCGAGCCGCGGCCGTCGCCCGCCATCGAAGCCGCGGTATGGGCCCAGGCGCAGCTGGTGCCCGCGGTGCTGCCGAGCGCGCTCGAGCAGGTCGACGCGCAGTGGTTCGAAGTGATCGACATCCTCAATCCCGGCGGCAGCCTCGCCTACTGACATGCCGCGGCCGGCGCCCGCATCGTCGACGACGACTGCGGCGCGCTACACTGCATGCCTCGTTCCGAGCCCCTGAGCCGCATTCCGAGAGCCCGCCATGCCCCACGCATCCACGGACGACGTCCGCGTCGTCGGCACCACCGAAGTCATCGCGCCGAGCGTGCTCCTGCGCGACATCCCCGTCAGCGACGCCGCGGCCGACACCGTCACCGCCGCGCGCCAGGTCGTGCGTCGCATCGTGCACGGCGAGGATCCGCGCCTGCTGGTCGTCGTCGGCCCCTGCTCGGTGCACGATCCGGCCGCCGCGCTCGACTACGCGCGACGCCTGCAGGCCTTCGCCGCGACGGTAAGCGACAGCCTCTTCATCGTCATGCGCACCTATTTCGAGAAGCCGCGCACGACGGTCGGCTGGAAGGGGCTGGTCAACGACCCGGGCTTGGACGGCAGCTTCCGCATCAACGACGGCCTGCACATCGCGCGGCGCCTGCTGCTCGCCTTGAACGAGATGGGCATGCCGGTCGGCACCGAGTTCCTCGACCCGATCAGCCCGCAGTACATCGCCGATCTGATCGCCTGGGGCGCCATCGGCGCGCGCACCACCGAGAGCCAGGTCCATCGCGAGCTGGCCTCGGGCCTGTCCTGCCCGATCGGGTTCAAGAACGGCACCGACGGCAGCGTGCAGGTGGCGGTCGACGCGGTGCTCGCGGCGAGCCATCCGCATCACTTCCTCGGCGTGACCAAAGCCGGCGGCGTCGCGGTGATCGCGACGGCCGGCAATCCCGACTGCCACGTGATCCTGCGCGGCGGCCGGCAGCCGAACTACGACGCGGCGACGATCGACGACACCGCGGCGCGCATGATCAAGGCCGACGTCGCGCCCGCGATCATCGTCGACCTGAGCCACGGCAACAGCAGCAAGCAGCATGCGAAGCAGGTCGACGTCGGGCGTGAGCTCGCCGCGCGCCTCGAAGCCGGCGAGCGCCGCATCGTTGGCGTGATGATCGAGAGCTTCATCGAGGCCGGTCGCCAGGACGCGAAGCCCGGCAAGCCGCTGACCTACGGCCAGAGCATCACGGATGCCTGCCTCGGCTGGCCGGACACGCAGGCGCTGCTGCAGCGCCTGGCGGAGGCCGCGCGCGCGCGCCGCGCACCGCTGGCGGCACACTGAGCGTCGCCGTCGCAGACGCCGACGCATGAGCGGCGCGAGCCCGAGACGCGAGCTTCCGATCCCGCCCGCGGCCGCCGCGCTCGCGCGGGAGACCGCGCGGCTCGCGAGCTTCCCGGCCGTGTGGCTCGCATTGCGCGAGGCGATCGAGGATCCGGGCAGCTCGCTGGACGATGTCTGCGACATCCTGCGGCGCGATCCCGCGCTGGTCGCCGGCCTGCTGCGCATCGCGAACAGTGCCTGGTTGGGCCACGGCCGGCAGGCCGCTTCGCTGCCGCAGGCGGCATCGCTGCTCGGCATGTTCCGCATCCACGATCTCGTGCTCGCGACCAGCGTGATGCGCGCCTTCCCGCGCGTGCCGGCCGCGGTGTTCGACATGGGCCGTTTCTGGCACGCGAGCCTGCTCGCGGCGACGGCGGCGCGGCGCCTCGCCGACGCGGAGCAGATCGTCGACAGCGATCGCGTGTTCCTGCACGGACTGCTCGCGCAGATCGGACGTCTCGTCGCGCTGCTGCGCCGTCCGGACGACTGCCGCGCGCTGCTGGCCGAGACCGGCGGCCGCCTGCGCGGACTCGATGCGCTCGAACGCCAGCGCTGGGGTTACGACTACGCGGATCTCGGCGCGGCGCTGATCGACGCCTGGGGCCTGCCGGCCGAGTTCGCGCTGCCGGTGTTCGCGCACGTCGCGCCCGGTCGGCGCGGCGCGTCCTCGCCGATCGCCGGCCTCACGCACGTCGCCGTCGTCATCGCGGTCGGCATCGATGCGGACGACGAGGTCGCCGATATCGCGGCTGCGGTCGAGTTCGCGATCTGGGAGCGCTACGCGCTGACGCCGGCGTCCTTCACCGAGCTCGTCGATCGCACGCGCAGCGAGGCGGCCGGGCTGGCGAACCTGTTCGTCGCGGCGTGAAGTCCGGCGACACGGCGCCGCCGAGCCGCGTGCTCGAGACGCCGAAGCTCGCGGTGATCGTCGGCGGTGTGCTGAACTTCGCGCCGACCTCGTGCCGGATCCCGATCCGGATGCGTTCGGCGACCGCGCGCGCCTCGTCCAGCGTGGTCTGCGGCAGCAGCGCGCCGGCGCTCAGCAGGAGCGCGGCTGGCGCGAGATGAACGAGGAGCGATGGCGTGCAGCGGAATTTCATGGACGTCGGATGCGCGCGCGTCGTCGCACCGATGTCCGCGCTGCTCGTGTCGGCGCGGAAGGCTGCGGTGGCGGGCAGACATCACGCCGGCGACCGGCGGCGCTGCGGTTCGGGCGCCATGCAGGTCGCTTGCGCGGCACGACACCCATTTGGGGTATCGGCCGCGAGGGCAGCGCCGCGACCGGCGACGTCCGCTTCGATCGGAATACTTCGTTGCCGATGTGGACCCGGTCGAGACGCACGCCGGACAGCGCGCGACATCGGCTGACGCTCGTCCGCGGAAGCCTCTTTTCCCGCCCACTCCGATCGCCGATGCTTGGCGTCCATCCCGCCGCAGACAGGGGATACCGGAGGTCAGATGCAGCTCACGTCCGCTCAGCTCGCGCAGTACCGGCGCGAGGGCGTCATCCATTTCACCGATCTGTTCACCGCCGCCGAAGTCGCGGCTTTCAAGGCCGAGCAGGCGCGCATCATGGCAATGCCGCTCGACAGCCATCTGCGCGCGCAGACCGGCGAGTTTCTCGGCACCACGGCGATGGAACGCGTCAGTCCGCTGTACGCGCGCCTGCTGCGCGACGAGCGCCTGCTCGGCATCGCCGAACAGCTGCTCGGGCCCGCACTGTACTGCCACCAGTACAAGATCATCCTCAAGGAGCCCTTCGGCAAACTGAGCCTGCCCTGGCATCAGGACTACGGTCCCTGGCTGCATCACGACGGCATGCCGCAGCCGACGGCGATCAGCATCGGCATCTATCTCGATGAAATCACCGAGTTCAACGGGCCGATCGTCTATATCCCCGGCTCGCATGCACAGGGGCTGATCGACTACGAGGTGATCCCGGTGCCCGGCACGACGCCGATCCCCAGCCTGCCGAACGCGACGGTCGCGAGGCTCGCCGCCGAGCACGGCATGATTTCGCCGAAAGGCCCCGCCGGCTCGGTGACGATCTTCGACTGCTGCACGGCGCATGCGTCGGGCCAGAATCTCTCGCCGTCTCCGCGCAACCTGATCTATCTGTCGTACAACCCCGTCGCGAACCACATCACGAAGCAGACGCGGCCTACGCACTTCGCCAACCAGGACTTCACACCGCTGCTGCAGGCGCCGCGCGTCGCGCTGCTCGCGGAGACCGCATGAGCGCGGTGACGCCGCTCGCGCCCGGTGGCGGGCTCGACGCCGCGACGGTCGCTGAGTGGATCGCGCGCTGCGCAGCCGAGCGCGAGCGGACTTCGCCGCCCGCGCATTTCCCGGCGCTGCCCGACATTCCGGCCGGGCGCTATACCGACGCGGCTTTCTTCGACCTGCAGCTGCAGCGCTTGTGGCGTCGCAGCTGGCTCTACGCCGGGCACGTCGATCAACTGCCCGAGCCCGGTAGCTACTTCGTGTGGCGGCACGGCAGTGCGCCCATCGTCGTCATCCGCGGCGACGACGGCGAAATCCGCGCCTTCTACAACACCTGTCGACACCGCGGCGCGCCGGTGGTGCGCGACGAGGCCGGCCGCGCAGGCCCGGCCCTCGTCTGCGGTTACCACGGCTGGAGCTATGACCGTAAAGGCTCGTTGCGCGGCGTGACCGATCGCCGCGACTGGCGCGATCTCGACGCAGCGTGCCGCGGCCTCGTCGAAGTCCGCTGCGAGCGCTGGGCGAACTTCGTGTTCGTCAACGAAGACCGCGAGGCCGAGCCGCTGCTGGAGTTCCTTGCGCCGGTCGAGCGCTTCATGCGCCACCTGCCGTTCGCGAAGCTGCGCCTCATCGATCGGCGCGAGATCGAGGTGCAGTGCCACGTGCAGGTGCTCATCGACAACTTCCTCGAGGCTTACCACTTCCGCCTGCTGCACCCGAAGACTTCGGACCGGATCTTCGACAACGCCGCGACCCACGTGCATCTGTGGCGCCATGGGCATTCGATGATGCTGTCGCCGAACCGCCGCGAAGGCTGGGTGGACCCGGGCGCGAAAGGCATGCCGGAAATGGCGGAGGCGACGGACATCGAGCGCCATCACAACCCGAGCTACGGCATTTTCCCGAATCTCATCGTGCCGGTGTCGCCGAGCGGCATGCCCTGCGTCGCGCTGTGGCCGAAGACCGTGCGCACCTCGGCGCTCGAAGTACTGTGGTTCGCGCCGGACGAGCGCACGCCGCGCGACCCCCTGTGGGACACGCGCGTCGAGAACTTCGCCCGCATCGTCGACGAGGACATCCAGTTCGCGGAACCGATGCAGCTCACGATCGAGTCACCCGGTTTTACCGGCGTGCCGCTGAACTACCAGGAGCGCCGCATCTATCACTGGCACGAGGAAGCCGACCGCCGCATCGGCGTCGAGCACATCGCGCCGGCACTGCGGCTGCCGGCCCGGCTCGGAGCGTTCGTCGAATGACTGCGGAGACCGCGACCGCAAACGCGGGCTTCGCCGATCTCGCGCAGTGGATCGCGCAGGTCGCCGCGCGCGACGGCGCGCGCCTGGCCGTCGACGACGGCACGCGCGGCTACATCTACGCGGAGTTCGATGCCCGCGCGACGGCGCTCGCGCGGGCGCTGATCGAACTCGGCGTGCGCAAAGGCGACCGCATCGCCGTGCTCGCCGAGAACCGTATCGAGACGCTCGAGCTCGCGGTGGCCTGCGCGCGCTGCGGCGCCGTGCTCGCCGCGCTGAACTGGCGTTTCGCTGCGGACGAGATCGCGCACTGCGTGAAGCTCGCGACACCGGTGCTGTGCTTCGTGTCGGCGCGTCACGCGATCCTGTTGGCCGCAACGCCCGATCTGCGCACGATTGCCTACGGCGATGAATACGAGGCGTTGATCGCGCGGCCTTCGAACGCGGCGCTCGTAGACGTCGGTCCCGAGGACGGCTGGATCATCCTTTACACGAGCGGCACGACGGGCCTCTCCAAGGCCGCGCTGCTGAGCCATCGCGCGGAGGTGTCGCGGCTCGTCCTCGGGCGCATCGATTCGTGGCTCGC
>JBFWSI010000230.1:0-6444 GCA_050248455.1 Gammaproteobacteria bacterium
AGCATCGTGAATACTTCGAAGTCTATTGAGGCCCAACGATGAGCGACTGGCGCGGCAAGCTCGGCGGCATGACGCCGCAGGAGATGAACGAATTCCTCGCCGGGCCCTGGCTCGCGCGGCTGGCCTGCCTGAAGCCCGACGGCTGGCCCTACGTCGTGCCCGTCTGGTACCACTGGGACGGCAGCGCGTTCTGGATCGTCGGCCGCGAGCGCTCGGAATGGTGCCACTACATGGCGCTGGACCCGCGCGTGTCGGTGGTCGTCGACGAGCCGCAGGCGCCGATCCGCAAGGTGATCTGCGAGGGCACGGCGGTGGTCGTCGAGGCCGCGGTCGGGCCCACGCTGATGAACGGCGAGAAATCGATCTGGAACCAGATCGGCGAGCGACACACCGGGCCGCGCTATCTCGGCGCGCAGGCGCAGGACTATCGCGGCGGCGTCAACGTCGAGCCGTGCTGGACCTTCAAGATCGTGCCGAAGAAGCTCACGACCTGGCAGGGCTTCGGCTGGGCGAAGCGTTACCGGCACCCCGAGCTCTATCCCGACGGCAAGCTGCCGACGTGACGCTGCTCGGGCCGCAGGAACCGCCGGCGGTGTCGGTGGCGCGCGCCGCGTCGGACTCGCCGTTCCTGCTGACCTGCGATCACGCGAGCAATCGCATCCCCGCCACGCTCGGCGATCTGGGCGTGCCGGCCGCGGCGCGCGAGCGGCACATCGCCTGGGACATCGGGGCGCTCGCCGTCGCCCGCGGCCTGTCCGCCGCGCTCGACGCGACCTTGGTCGCGAGCGGCTATTCGCGGCTCGTGATCGATCTGAACCGTCCGCTGCACCGGCACGATCTCTGTCCCGTGCTGAGCGAGGACACGTCGATACCCGGCAACGTGGCGCTGGCCGAGACCGAGAAGCAGCGGCGCTGCGCGGCGCTGTTCGAGCCCTATCACGACACGATTGCGCGCCTGCTCGATGCGCGCGCCGCACGCGGGCAGAGCACGCTGCTCGTCGCGATCCACAGCTTCACGCCGGTCTATGCCGGCGTCGCGCGGCCGTGGGAGATCGCGCTGCTGTCGAATCGCGATCGCCGCGTCGCCGACTGCCTGCTGCGCGCCCTGCACCGCGACCACGTCCTGCACGTCGGCGACAACATTCCCTACCGCCTCACCGACGACGGCGACTACGGCGTGCCCGTGCACGGCGAGCGGCGCGGCCTGCCGCACGTGCTGGTCGAGCTGCGCCAGGACACCGTGGCCTCGGCCGGCGGGCAGCGCGCGTGGGTCGAGCGACTGGCGCCGCTGCTGCGCGAGGCCTGGGCCTGCGTCTCGCCGGCGTGAAGCGCCGACGATGCACGCGCGGTGGAGCGAAGGGGAAACGGCGCCGGATTCCTGGAATGCGCTGGATCAAGCGCTGCCGGAGGCGGGCGCCTATGCTTCATGCATTGCTAACGAAAGGATGGGATCCACGATGTTGACGAACGTGTCCTTGTTGTATGCAGGTACGCCGAACGAGCAGGCCGCGCTGGCGTTTGCCGCGGCGGTCGCCGACGGGCTGGGCGCCTCGGTCGACTGTCGTTACGCGGCCGACATGCTGAGCCTGCTGTCGCCGGATCAGCGCGCGGAATATCGGGCGCTGATCGAGGTCGACGGCCTGAACCGCGCACAGGACTACCTGATCCGCGCCTACGAGAGCCAGCGCGCGAGCCATGCGGAGGCCGCCCAGGCCGCGTACCGGCAGTCGGCCTCGGCGAGCCATCTGATCTGGGGCGAGCCGCTCGATCTGCGCGGCGACCCGCGCAAGGTGCTGTCGGCGATGGGCTTCACGCACGACATGATCGTCGGCAGCTTCGATCTGCCGCCGGCAGTGCTGCAACCGGCGATCGAACAGGTGCTGATCGCGGCGGGCGCGCCGATCGCGCTGATCGCGCACACGCCGAAGGCGGCCAGCCTCGAACAGATGACGATGCTCTATGCGTGGAAGCCGTCGGCCGCCGCGAAGCATGCGCTGCGCTACGCCTTGCCGCTGTTCCGCAAGGCGCGTCAGGTCTATCTGGTGTCGATCGAAGACGACAGCGAACCGGCGGTGACGCCCTCGGTGCAGGACATCGCCGACTACCTGATGAACGTGCACAGCGTGGCGACCTCGCCGATGGTGATCCAGGCAGCGGACTCGCCGCAGCAGCAGCTCGCCGATCTCTACAAGGACGTCGGCGCCGATCTGCTGGCGATGGGCGCATACTCGCACTCGCGGCTGCAGCGCCTGTTCTTCGGCGATTTCACCAGCCACTTCCTGAAGAAGCGGCCCTGCAACCTGCTGCTCGCGCATTGAGGGCGGCGCGGGACGAGATCCCGGATCCCGGGTCGAGCGCGAAGCGCGTAACCCGGGATCGTGAATTCGGATCAGCGATAGAGCGCCGTCAACACGATGCAGACGACCGCACCGAGGCTCAGGTGCAGGCGCAGGCGCAGGAACCACGCCGGCAGCGCATGCAGGCTTGCAGTGCGCGCGTCGTGCAGGAAGGTGACGACGAAGCCGATCGCGCAGAACCACAGCGTGAATGGCGTGGGCAGCAGCACGGCCGCCCACGCGGCTAACGCGGGCAGCATGCTGTAGATTAGCTCGCGGCTGCCCTGCACGTTCGCGAGCGTCGGGTTGTTGACCGTGAGCCCCCAGGTGATGCCGCCGAGGAAGGACAGGATTACCGCGCCGTAGCTCGCGACGCCGAAGGCCGCGTGGTGCGCGAGGCTGTCTTCACCCTTGGGCCCGAACACGACGGCGAGCGTTTGCACCACGAAAGGCAGCAGGCCGAGATAGCCGAGCCAGCCGGCGGTCGTCGGGATCTGGTTCACGGGACGGGCAGCGGCATCGGTCATGGCGAGAACGGCTGTCGAGCGGGCGATCCCGCGCGGCCAGCATAATCGGGCCGGCCCGGCCGCACCTGCGTTGGGTCAAGCTTTCTGCCCTGCAGGCAGCCTGCTTTTGATCGCCGCGAACGCGGCAGGCTCGGCGATGGCTGGGCGCCTTTCGAGCTTCTTCAGAGCGAGCTGAACTTCCGCAGCTGCCGGTCGTGCCAGCGTCGCAAGGTGAGCAGCGCGAGGATCGCGCCGAGGCCGGCGAAGGCGATGTCCGACTGCGTGTCCCACACATAGCCCTGGGTGCCGAGAAAGGCGGCCGCCCCCTGCTCGGACAGCTCGGCGACGGCCCATTCGAGCAGCTCGTAGACCGCGCTCAGGGCCAGGCACACGCAGACCACCAGGAAGCCGCACCAGCCGCGGCGCGCCAGCACGCGACGGCGGAGCAGGACTTCGCGCGCGATCAGCGCCGGCACGAAGCCCTGCGCGAAATGACCGAGCTTGTCGTAGTGATTGCGCTCGAAGCCGAACAGCGGCTTGATCCATTCACCGAGCGGCACTTCGGCATAGGTGTAGTGCCCGCCGACCATCAGGATCACGCAGTGGACGAGGACGAGGACGTAGACCAGCGTCGTCAGCGGGAAGCTGCGTCGCGTCGCCCACAGCAGGAAGAGACCGATCACCGCGGGCGCGACCTCCAGCCCCCAGATCGCGTAGTCCTTGGGTTGGATGCCCGACCACACGAGAGTGCCGAAGAACACGAGGAGCCATAGGTTCGCCACGCGTGCCCTCGACCCCCACCGCTGCCGACAAAGTGCGCGCATCATGCACGCGCCCACCGGCCGCGTCCACCGCGCCGCCTGCGGTATAGTGCGGCCTCCATCCACGGTAGCCGCAGCATGACCTACGCCACGTTCAGCACGCCCCCCGACGATCGCTATTACGAGGACTACGAGGTCGGTGCGACCTACGAGCTCGGCAGCTTCAGCCTCAGCGAGCGGGAGATCATCGACTTCGCGCAGCGCTTCGACCCGCAGCGCTTCCACGTCGACCCCGTCGCCGCCGCGGCCTCGCCCTACGGCGGCCTGATCGCGAGCGGCTGGCATACGGGCAGCGCGATGATGCGCCTGCTCGCCGATCACTTCATTTCCTCGGTCGCGGGCCTGGGCTCGCCGGGTCTCGATGAAGTCACCTGGCACAAGCCGACGCGGCCGGACGCCAGGATGACGGTGCGCGTGAAGGTGCTCGGCAAGCGCCGTTCGCAGTCGAAACCCGATCGCGGACTCTTCTTCCACCAGGTCGAGGTCTTCGATCCGGCGGGCGAGCTCGCGATGACCGTGCGCGGCAAGGGCATCATCCGCCTGCGCCATCCGGACGCACTTTGAACAAACCGAAGGAGCGCACGATGACACCGAACTGCTGGGGTGACGCCGCCACCTATGACTACGCTGCGATCAACGATGCGTTGAACCGCTATCTGCGCCTGAAGACCACGCCGATCGGCCTGAAGAGGTTCCGCACGGTGGAGGAGATGGCGAGCGTGCCCAAGCTGCGGCGGCCGCCGGCGGGCGAGAAGTTCGCCTTCGATCAGATGGTCGGCCAGTCGCGCTGGCTGGGCTGGACGCTGGGCGTGACGATGGACAACCTGATGGGACAGCAGTGCGGTGCCGTCGTCGGTCTCGCGCCGCGCGATCCCGCGTGGCTCGAAGGCCGGCAGATGGTCGGCGAGTGGTACGGCACGCCGGCGGACAGCGCGGCCCATCAGCAGGCGATGAGCTGTGCGAGCCACGGCGACTATCAGGCAATCGCGCTGTCGCCGATCACCTCGGGCCGCCTCGACAATCCCGACATCGTGCTGATCTACGGCACGCCGGGGCAGATGATCACCTTCGTCAACGGCCTGCAATACCGGCAGTACCGCAAGTACGGCTTCACCTGCGTCGGCGAGAGCGCCTGCGCGGACTCCTGGGGCAATGCGCTGAAGACCGGCGAGCCCTCGCTGTCGGTGCCCTGCTACGCCGAGCGCAAGTTCGGCGGCGTGCTCGACGAGGAGATGCTGATGGCGATCCCGCCGAGCTTCCTGCCGCAGGTCGTCGACGGGCTCAAGGCCCTGAGCGACAACGGCCTGCGCTACCCGATCCCGAACCACGGCATCCAGAAATCGCCGCTCGACAGCATCGCGGCGAGCTATGGCCAACAGAAAGTCTGAGGAGCGGACGATGACGATGAACGGTGTTTCCCCGGCGGCGGCGGATCTCGGCTTCGACCCGGCGCGACTCGGGCGCGTCGCGACGCGCATCGAGCAGGACATCGCGGCCGGCCGCTATCACGGCGCGCAGCTCAAGGTCGCGCGCCGCGGCCGCGTCGTGCTCGACGTCGTCTGCGGCGACGCCGATCGCGCGAACGGCCGGCGCATGCGCGGCGACGAGAGCTTCGTGTCCTTCTCGATCGGCAAGCAGTTCACGAACGTGCTGGTGCTGAACCGGATCGAGCGCGGCGATCTGCACCTGACGCAGCGCGTCGGCGAGGTGATCCCGGCGTTCAACACGCGCGGCCTGCGCGAGATCAACGTCTTCCAGCTGCTGACGCATACGAGCGGCCTGATGTCGGCAATCCCGAGCGTGCCGCTCGAGGTCGTGGCCAGCGTCGAGAAGCTGAGCGCCTGGATCGCGACGCAGCGCCCGGAATCGCTGCCGGGCGAGCGCGTGAACTATTCGATCATCGTCGCCCATGCGGTGCTCGGCGAGCTCGTGCGCCGCGTCGATCGTGCGGGGCGCTCCTTCGGCCGCATCATCACCGAGGATCTCTTCGAGCCGCTCGGCATGCGCGAGACCAGCCTCGGCCCGCGCGCCGATCTCGTGCACAAGCTCTGCCCGGTCGTCGCCTGCTACGAGGAGCCCGGCATGTTCCATCCGCAGGAAGTCGAGGGCGTTGCCCAGGTCGTGCTGATGGAAGGCGCCGAGGTGCCCGCCGGCGGCTACCTGACGACGAGCGCCGACGTCCATCGCTTCGCGCTGATGCTCGCCAACGGCGGCGAGCTCGACGGCGTGCGCATCCTGTCGCCGCGCACGCTCGAGTACTGCGCGCGCAACCACACCGGCGAGCGCCGCAACGTGCTGTTCGACTATGCCCGCGACACCCGCGGCTGGGCGCCGTGGCCGGCCAACATCGGCGTCGGCTTCTTCGTCCGCGGCGAAGGCGTGCAACCGGGTCCGATGAGCAACTTCTCCAGCCCGCAGACCTTCTGCGGCTGGGGCGCGGGCTCCACCTGCTTCTGGATCGATCCCGTCCAGCAGCTGAGCTTCTCGTTCCTGTCGACGGGCCTGATGGAAGAAACCTTCCACTGCGAACGCCTGCAGCGCCTGGCCGATCTGGTCGTCACTTCGCTCGTGGCGTGAGTGCGTGTTGAAAGGCGCGATTGGCCACCGAGAACACCGAGAACACAGAGGGCGGAAGAGAGATTGATCGGCAGCCTCGCCACGAGGAGCGTAGGTTGGGCTGACGAAGGAAGCCCAACGTCCGGCGCCCCATGTTGGGCTTCCTTCGTCAGCCCAACCAACGAGCTCTGCGGCAGCGTCCGATCTGTCTTCATCTCTGTGTTC
>JBFWSI010000231.1:0-6362 GCA_050248455.1 Gammaproteobacteria bacterium
ACAGGACTCACGCTGGTAGACGGCGGAGGAGCGGTAGACGCGCGGGCTGCCCGCGGTCCACGCGAAGCGCTCTGCCCCGATCGTGAACCAGGCGACGACGGGTGCGCCGCTCGCACGCTGGCAGAGCCGGCAGTGGCAGTAGCCGGCGTCGACGAGCGGGCCGTCGACGCGGTAGCGCAGCGCGCCGCAGAGGCAGCCGCCGTCCGCCTGCACCGTGCGTGTAGCGGACTGCGTCGGCGGCACGCGCTACATCTCGATGTGCTCGACGCCATCGGCACCGTCGAGCTTGTCGAGCAGCATGCGGTAGCGCGGATCGCGGACGTCCATCGTGATCGTGTCGGACAGATCCGGCTCCGGTGCTTCCTTGCCGTTCTTCGGCGGTTCGATCAGCGCGAGATGGATCTCGCGCAGCTGGGCGAGGAATTCGTCGCGCACGTTCGCCGGCGTCGCGGCCACCGCGCAGCCGGCCTTCAAATCGGTCACGAGCTTGGGCAGCGACTGCATCAGCTTCGAGCGCTGGGACGCCGAGCGCACCGGCAGCACGCTGAGGATCAGACGCCGGGTGGAATCGACCGCCGCGCTCCATTCGGGGGTATCGGGACCGTGACGGTGATGCGTCAGCGCGAGATAGCGCCGCCATTCCTGCAGCAGGAATTCGACGAGAAATTTGGGGGGCAGCGGCCCGTCGCCGTCGGCGATGGCCTTGCGGATCGCGGCGCCGGCAGCCTGCACGTCGCCCAAGGTGATCTGTACGGAATCGGGAGTCACGGGTGAGACGGGTTCCTCGTTGATCGCGCCGACCGCAGCCGGCGGAGGCCGGGGATTTCACCATGTCGCGCTCGATTTGGCCACATTTCGACCACCGCGCGCCGCGACCTCGCGCACGAATCGACAAATCTTCGGCGGGCAGCGCTTCGCTCGGAGTTGTCCTACAGCCAGGACGGGCAGGGCGACACGCTGAGCGCGAGCCGCAGCTGCGGCGCCTGCCAGCGCAGGCGCAGACACGCGCCCTGCATGATCTTCTCGAGCCCGGCCTCCGACTGCGAAACCGTCTCGTGCGGGGCGCCGTGCACGGCGGCAGGGGGCGTCGCGGCGAGCGTCAGCCGGCCTTCGAGCGCTGCGTCCTCGCAGTCGAGCGCGGCGCAGGCGTCCAGCGCGAGGTCCTGACCGAAGCCGCCCGGGAAACTGCCGTCGGCGAGCCGGTAGCGGCCGCCGTAGCCGTCGCAGCTCGGCAGCGCGAGATTCAGCTCGACCTCGAGCGCCGGCGTCGTCGGCGCGCTGACGGTCCAGTCGATCAGCAATGCGGCGCCGTCGAGCAGGTAGGTCTTGCGCACCACACAGTCCGGCGCCGGTCGCGCTTCGAGCGTGGCCGAGCGCGCATCCGAGTGGAGCACGCGGTAGTCCGCGATCGGCGTGCGGCTGCCGTCGGCGCCGATCAGACAGTCGCTCGCGATCGTGCGGGCCTGCGCATCGGGCACGAGATCGGCCGGCGCGATCGCATGTTTCCACGCCACGCGATCGTGCGCCGAGGCGATGCCGCCGTCGCCGGGCGCGCCATGCAGCTCGGCGGCGGCTTCCTCGGGCAGGCGATGATAGTGCTCGGCGTGCCGGCGCAGCACATCGCCGAAGTTGTGGCACAGCGCGTAGCTCGACAGCTCGATCAGCGCGCCGCGGCCGTCATCGCGCAGCACGGCCTGCAGATCGCGATTGGCGAGCAGGTGTTCGACGTGGCCGTCGTGATCGAGATCGCCGGGCGCCGGGCGCGGCCAGGCCTGCGCGTCGAGCGCGGTCTCGAGCTCGAGCAGGTGACTCCATACCGCGCGTCGCAGATGGGGCAGGTAGAGGCCGCCGAAGAGGCCGTGCCAATACGCGTCGTTCGCCTGCGCGCGGTAGAGCAGGCCGCGCAGCGCGGGGTTCTCGCGCTGCACGGGATCCGCGGCGAGGCGCGCGGACAGCGCGAGCATGCGCTTGTGCTGCCAGTTCGCCTCCGGATAGCGCGTCAGGAAATTGCGCCAGATGCCGCCGCGGATGAACGGCCGTTCGCGCGGCCACTGCGGCGAGCGTTTGACGTCGGCGAGCAGCGCGGCATACGCATGGGCGGCGGGCGCGGGCAGCGTCCACTCGTTCATCTCGCTGTAGGAGGCGGTCGGCAGGTAGACGATGCCGCGCGTCGGCTGCGTGCGATGAAACTCGGCATAGGTGCGCGCCTCGATGCGGGGCGACGCGAGCACGCCCTCGATGAAGGCCGCGAGCCAGCCGCGGGTGTAGACCCAGTCGTAGGTCTCGGGCCAGATCCCGAACTTCTCGATGTCGTCGAAATAGATCGCGGCCGCCTGTCCGGCCTCGGCAAGCCCTTCGAGACAGGCGACCGCCTCCGCCGCCGGCGCGAACGGCAGGCGGTAGCGCAGCAGCTCGGAAATCGGGAAGAGATCGAGCGTGCGGCCGTCCTCCTCGGTCGTGAAATGGCCGTCGAGCGCCTGCGCCTCCAGGCCCGTGCAGAGAAAGTGATAGTCGTCGACGGTCACGTAGCGCATGCCGCCGTCGACGAGGCTCGGCACCACCGAGGACTCCCATACGCGCTCGGTCAACCATGCGCCCGCGGGTGTCGCGCCGTAGCGCGACTGCAGCTTGGCCGTGAGCGCCTGCAGCTGGCCCAATCGATCGCGGGCCGGTATCGCGGCCAGCACCGGCTCGCAGTCGCCGGCGCCGAACAGCTCGACCTGGCCGCGCGCGACCATCTCGCCGAGCAGTGCCATGTCGTCCGGGAAGCGCGCGCACAGCTCGTCGAGCAGCCAGCCGGAGAAATGCGCGGCGAAGCGGAACTCCGGATAGCGGTGCAGCGTGTGCAGGAAGGGGCGATAGCAGCGCTCGTGGGCGTCGACGATGACCGCAGGGAAATTGCCGACCGGTTGATGCGCGTGGACGCCGAGCAGGAGCGAAACGGGTCGGGTCATCGAGTGCCTCGTGGATGCGGCGCGTGGGCCGTCAGAATTCGTGCGAGCGGCGCATCGTGCCGCCGGCCTCGGCGTGGCCGCCGCCGACGGACAGCGGCCGATCGAGCTGCATCGGCGGCGTGAGCCCCAGCGCGGCGTACAGCGCACGCAGGTTGCGGCGAAAGAGCGCTTCGAAGCTCGCGACGGACTCCGCCGGATTGTAATCGCCCAGCCACCAGAACCAGTCCGAGCCTTCACAGGTCGCGAGCAGGGCTTCGGCCTTCGCGCACGCGGTGGCGTCGAGTCGCCCGCTGCCGAGCACGAGATCGTAGTGTTGCTTGGCGCTGCACAGCAGATCCCACGCATGGTTCTTGTCGGGATCGCCGATCCAGGTCGTCAGCGTGCCGTAGACCCAGCTGCCGGCGACCAGCGGCGGCAAGCTGCCGGTGTGGGCCGCGTGCGTCGCGAGCGCGTCGGCGAGCGTCGTCGTGCGAATCTGCGGATGCGCGGCGAGCTCGGCATAGAGATCCTCGAAGAACCAGTACGCGTTGTACGGGTAGTACTCCCAGGCGTTCTCGCCGTCGAGGATCACGCTGACCAGCGGCGTCGCCTCGTCCGGTGTGCGCGCGAGGATGCCTTCGAGCTCGGTGACGAAATGACGCGCGGCGTCGCGGCCGTGCCATTTCGCATACTCGAAGCCGATCAGATCGGAGAGGCGATCGTCGCGGAAGACCAGCGTCACGCCGCTCGCGTCGCGCCACGGCCGATAGAGATCGCGTTCGCGCACGTAGCGATCCGCGCCCAGCGTATGGGCGAGGATCGCCTCGCCGGTCGCCGCCCAGCCGACGCCGTGCGCGGCGAAGCGCGCGAGCGCCGCCGTTGACACCGCGCCCTCGGCGGGCCACAGGCCCGCGGCCGGCGCCGCGAAGCGCACGCGATGGCTGTCCAGCGCACGCGCGAGGTGCAGATCGAGGCGCTCGCGCCCGCCGGGATAGCAGGGCGACAGCGGTAGCGCGAGCTCGGGCGCGGCTTCGCGCGCCGCGTCGAAGGACAGCAGCAGCGGCGCGATCGGATGCGCGTGCGGCGTCGTCGACAGCTCGATCTGCCCGCGCGCCGCGAGCGCGCGGTAGCGCGGCAGCAGGCCCTGCAGCAGCTCGCCGATCGCGTCGAGCAGCGCCAGTCGATCCGCATGCGTGTAGCCCTCGCCCTTGCTCATCAGCTCGGCGACCAGCGGCAGCGCGCGGCGCGTCGCCTCGCCGGTCCATGCGAGGTGGTACCAGGTGACGAGATCCGCGAAGTAGGCGCCGGACAACCAGGCGATCGAGTCGATCCCCTGCCCGGTCGCGAGCTCCTGCATCGCGTGCAGGCGCTGGTAGGCCGGGAACGGATCGATCGCGTGCAGGCGATGCGCACGGAAGCAGGTGGTCAATGCGTGCCGGCGTTCGTCGGCGCTCAGCGCCTCGGGCCGCGGATGCGCGAGCAGCCGCAGCAGCGGATCGCGCAGTTCGCGGCGTGCGATCTGCGTCGCGTAGTCCTCGATCTGATCGAGCAGCACGGGCACGAAGTTCACGACCGCGCGCACTTCGGGATGGCGCTCGAAATGCGCCGCCATGTCCGCGTAGTCCTTGATCGCGTGCAGGTAGGTCCAGGGCAGCGTGAAATCGCCGTGTCCCGGCGCCCGGTAATCGGGCTGATGCATGTGCCACAGAAAGATCAGATCGAGCGAGCGCGCCATCAGATATCCACTGCCGTGCCTTGGAACCCTGCCGTATGATAAACACGATGCCCGCTCACGACGCCCCGGAATCCGTTACCGGCCTGTCGCGCGAGGACGAGCGCGTCGTGCGGCTCGTCGAAGCGCGCCTGCATGCCCCCTTCGAGCTGCTCGGTGCGCACCGCCACGGGGCGGGCTGCGTGCTGCGCGTGTGGCGTCCCGGCGCGACGGCGCTCGACGTCATCGTCGACGATCGCGTGCTGCCGGCGCGGCTCGTCCATGCCGCGGGCCTGTTCGAGCTGCGCGTGGACCAGCGCCCGCGGACACCGTGGCGCCTCGGCAGCGGCGCCTGGCGCGGCCACGACGCTTACGCGTTCCCGCCGCGCGCGAGCAGCCACGATCTCCATCTGTTCGGCGAAGGCCGCCTGCAACAGGCGTGGCGCCTGCTCGGTGCGCAGGTCGAGACCGTCGACGAGGTGCCCGGCGTGCGCTTCCGGGTGTGGGCGCCGGGCGCGGAACGCGTATCGGTGGTCGGCGATTTCAATGCCTGGGACGGTCGCGCGCACCCGCTCCAGAATCTCGGCACGTCCGGCGTGTGGGAGCTGTTCGTGCCGGATCTCGGCGCCGGTGCGCTGTACAAGTTCGAGCTGCGCGAGCGCGCCACGGGCCGCGTCTTCCTGCGCGAGGACCCTTACGCCCGGGCGAGCGAGCTGCGGCCGGCGACGTCCTCGCGCGTCGTCGCGCCCGCCGCGCACCGCTGGCGCGACGACGACTGGCTCGCGCGCCGCGCGCGCACGAACTGGCTGCAGGCGCCGCTCAACGTCTACGAGCTGCACACCGGATCGTGGATGCGGCATCCCGACGGCCGCTTCCACGACTATCGCGAGCTCGCCGAGCGCCTCGTGCCCTATGTGCGCGACATGGGCCATACGCACGTCGAGTTCCTGCCGTTGACCGAACATCCGCTCGACGAATCCTGGGGCTACCAGACGACGGGCTTCTTTGCGCCGACCTCGCGCTTCGGCACGCCCGACGATCTGCGCGCGCTGATCGACGCCCTGCACGGCGCCGGCATCGGCTGCCTGCTCGACTGGGTCCCCGGCCACTTCCCGGCCAACGACGGCGCGCTCGCGCACTACGACGGCAGCGCGCTCTACGAACACGGCGATCCGCGGCGCGGTCGCCACCCGGACTGGGGCACGCACATCTTCAACTACGGCCGCAACGAAGTGCGGAGCTTCCTGCTGTCCAGCGCCTGCTACTGGCTGGAGGAATTCCATTTCGACGGCCTGCGCGTCGACGCCGTCGCCTCGATGCTCTATCTCGACTACTCGCGCCAGGCGGGCGAATGGCTGCCGAACCGCTACGGCGGGCGCGAGAACCTCGAGGCGATCGCCTTCCTGCGCGAACTGAACGTGATGGTGCACGGCTGCTTCCCGGGCGCCGTGACGATCGCGGAGGAATCGACGGCGTGGCCGCAGGTGTCGCGGCCGGTCGACGGCGGCGGTCTCGGTTTCACCTTCAAGTGGAACATGGGCTGGATGAACGACACGCTGCGCTACTTCCAGCTCGATCCGATCCATCGCCGGCATCATCACGGCCGGCTGACCTTCGGTCAGCTCTACGCGTACAGCGAGAATTTCATGCTGCCGCTGTCGCACGACGAGGTCGTGCACGGCAAGGGCAGCCTGCCGCAGAAGATGCCGGGCGACGCC
>JBFWSI010000232.1:0-6345 GCA_050248455.1 Gammaproteobacteria bacterium
AGACGAGATCCACCGCGTGCGCCTGGAGTATCGGCTTGAACATGCCGCGCAGCGCCGAGAAGAGATCGACCATGTCGAACCAGGCGGGAGAAACGCTGATCCGGCCGGCCTCGAGCTTCGCGAGATCGAGCAGGTCGTTGACCATCTCCGTCAGCTCGTCCACCGCGCCGCGGATGAACGTCACCTGCCGTTCCTGCTCCTCGGTCAGCGGGCCGTCCATGCGATCGAGCAGGATGCGCGTGAGGCTCGCGATGGCCCCGAGCGGCGTGCGGAACTCGTGGCTCATGTAGGAGAGGAAACGGCTCTTGAGCTCGGTCGCCTGGCGCAGCAGCTCGGCGCGATCCTCGAGCTCCGAATAGAGCACCAGCACGCCGTTGTTGGTTTCCATCAGTTCGTGGCGCATGGATTCGAGCGCCGCGGCCTGCGCTCGCGCGAGGCTGCGCAGCTCTTCGACGGTCGCGGGCAGATCGGCGTCGTTCATCGCATGCGCTTCAGTGCGGCTGGACCGGTGGCGTGCCGGCGGATGTTCGGTCGAGGCCGATCACCAGCACGGTCGAATCGTCCGTGCCGCGCCGGAAATCCCGGGACAACACGGCCGCGACGACGGCCGGATGACGCTGCAGCAGGCCGGGGTAGGCGTCCAGCCGCCACTGGGGCTTGATCCCGTCGGAATGCATCACGAGCAGGCCGCGCGCCGGACAGTCGTACTCCATCATTTTCAGGCGCGGCCGGACCTGCCCGACGATCCCGTTGTGCGTGAACAGGCCGCGAGCGCCGTCCGCGCACACCAGCGTGCCGGCGATGTTGCCGACGCCGAGATAGGCGAGACGCCGGCACGTCGCATCCAGCCGGCACACGGCGAGCGCGGCACCCCGCGTCTGCGCGAGCTCGGCATGCGCGCGCTCGAGGTAACGCACCAGATCGGCATCCTGCGTCTGCTCGAACAGCGCGGCAGCGCGGCCGGCGGCATGCGCCGCGAGCGGCCCGTGGCCCAGCCCGTCCGCGACCAGCGCGCCGACGCCTTCGGCGATCTGCGTCACCACCCATGCGTCGCCGTTGCAGCGCTCGCGCGGCGCTTCCCGCGTCGTACATCCCCAGCGCACGGCGTCGGCCTGCGCGCGCGCAGCGGCGGAACGTCGCGTGACGGCGACCCGCGACAGCACCACCGTGCCCTGCGCGCCGGAGTACAAATCGAATTCGTCGGACAGACGCTGCACGGCGCCGAGCCCGGTGCCCGCGGTGCCCGCCGTCGAATAGCCGTCCTGCAGGCAGCGTTCGGGCGCCGCGATTCCGGGTCCCTGGTCCATGGCCTGCACTTCGATCATCGCTTCCCTTGCCGTAGTCACCCGCTGGATCAGCAGCGTGCCCCGTCCCGCATGCCGGACGAGATTCGTCGCGAGCTCGGTGACGACGATGCCGAGCGTCGCCCGCTGCGTTTCGTCCGCGCCCGCCTGCGCGGCGCAGGTCATCGCCAGCCGTCGCGCCGCCCCGACGCCGCTGTCGTCGTCGACCTCGGCACGACGCTGTGTCAGCTGCGCAGCGTCTTCCATCGGGCGATCGTCACCCGCGTGCCCTCACCGACAGACGATTCGATGCTGAACTCGTTGCACAGTCGTTTCGCCCCGGACAGACCCAGTCCCAGACCCTCGCCGGACGTCCATCCGTCCTTCATCGCGAGCTCGAGATCCGCGATGCCGCGGCCGCGATCGGTGAAGACCAGCCGCAATCCGACCTGCGCGGGATTCCTCACGACCGTCAAGCTCATCTCGCCGCCTCCGCCGTGCAGCACGGCGTTGCGCGCGAGCTCGCTGGCGGCGGTCACGAGCTTGGTCTGGTCGACGATCGAAAAGCCTTCCCGCTGGGCGAACTGTCTCACCATGTGACGCGCCTTCACGATGTCCATCTCGGATTTCAGCTCGCAGACCGCGCTATCCGCCGCCATCGCCGCGCCCCGCTCGCCTGGCAGCGCCGAGCAGGCGCATGCCGCGCTCCGCGTTCGTCGCCGTGAGGATGCCCGGCATCGTCAGGCCCAGCTCGACCAGCGTGATGGCGACGGCCGGGCGCATGCCCACCACCACGGTCGCGGCATTCTGCAGCCGGGAAATCGCAGAGATGTCGGACAGGACGCGGCCGATGAACGAATCAACGATGTCCAATGCCGAGATGTCTATCAGCACGCCGTAGGCGGCGTTCCGCTCGATCGCCTCGGCGAGATCCGCCTGCAGCTGGAGCGCCAGCTCGTCGTGCATGTCGACCTGCACGGTGACGAGCAGGCAGCCGCCGATCTTCAGGATCGGAATGCGCTCCACGACCCGTTCTCAACTCGCGGCCGCGCCCGCGGAGATCACGCAGCCCATTCTCTGCATCGCGAGCCGCAGCGCGTCCGCGAGCGTGGAGCGGGTCGAAATGCTCGAGAGATCGAGGCCGAGGTGCACGATGGTCTGCGCAATCTGCGGCCGGATGCCGCTGACGATGCAGTCGGCGCCCATCAGCCGGATCGCCGCCACCGTCTTCATCAGGTGCTGCGCGACGAGCGTGTCGACGACCGGCACGCCCGTGATGTCGATGATCGCCGTCTGCGCGTCGGTATCGACGATACGCTGCAGCAACGTTTCCATGACGACCTGCGTGCGCGCGCTGTCCAGCGTGCCGATCATCGGCAGCGCGATCACGCCGTCCCACAGCTTCACGACCGGCGTCGACAGCTCGAGCAGCTCTTCCTGCTGCCGGCGGATGATGTCCTCGCGCGAGCGCTGGAACACGCTCATCGTGTACAGGCCCCACTGATCGACGATCTCGGAGGCCGCCCAGATGCCGTCCGCGAGCAGATCGGGCGAGCCGCCCAGGGCGTCGCGCAGGCACTTGAACAGCGCGCGTTTCAGCGAGAATACGAAAGTCGCGGTCTGATCGGACTGGAAGCCCTCGGCCGCGCGCTCGCGCGAGAAGCGCTCGAGGAATTCGCGCAGCGGAGCGGCGGCAGGCTGCTCGAGCGTCAGGACGTTGGCGCGTGCCGCGTCGCGCGCGAGGCCGAGGAATTCGCGCACGAGCCGGTTCGCGTCCGCCTCGGCCAGGCGATGACGCAGCAGAGGACTCGCGAGAATGCTGTCGAGCCAGGAGTCGCCGAGCGCCTGCTCGGCGCCGATGAAGACCTCCGTCAGCCGTGTGGTCTGCCCTTCCATACCCCTTCCCCTCTGGTCTTCCATGGGCTCTGTGGTCCCCTTCCTCGTCCCGCATACAAACACAGGAGTCTGTCCTGTCGCGTAGGACGCCGACGGGGCGGCGGGTAGGAGGTGGGACGGCCGCGGAACCTGCGCAAAACGGGCTTGCGCCTGTGTCGTTTTATCGATGTATCGATGAGCTCGGTCAGCGTCGACGCTCGCGAGCTTGCCTGCGCAGACCGATCAGCAGCACCAGACTCGACCCCAACAATGCCGACGGCACCGGCAGCGGCACCGGCGTGCCGTAATCGGCGCCGCTCGCGAAGGAGAAGCGGACCGACGATCCCGCTGCGGCATCGACGAACAGTTGGGCGGTGTGCGTGAAGTCGGCCGTCGCGAGGACCTCGAGAGACCCGGGCGGACGATTGTCGCGGGCGCGCGCATGACCGCCGAGCGCCAGCTGGCCGACGACCCAGTACACGTTGCCGGCGCGGACCTGGAGCGCCTCGTCGGTGAGATTGGTGCCGGTCGTGCCCGTTTCAGGGGAGAAGAACTTGCGCGCGTAGACCAGCGCATCGGCCATGCCGCCGCGAAAATCGTAGGTCCGCGGCAGGATCCAGATCGTCGCGCCGCCGAAGCTGCGGGCGAAGGTGTTGCTGGCGGCGTCCTTGCGCTCGATGCTGCCGGTCGGATTCCAGTTCAGGTTCAGCACGCCGTCTTCGTGGATCTGCAGGATGTCGACGAACCAGAGATCGACGGTCGCGTCTGAAAGCAGCACGCCCGAACGGGCACCGACGGTCAACGAGGCTCTCAGCACGCCGAACCTGGCATCGCCCATCAGTGTGTTGGTGGCGACTATCGCGGGATTGCTCGTCGACGCCCGCGTCATCGATTGCTCGACGTAGCGCCGCGAATGCCAGTCGCCCGGATAGTCGATCTCGTAGTCGCTCGCCGCATCGAACAGGCCGGCGCCGTTGACGGACTGCGTGTACAGGCTGGCGAGCGCCAGCTCCTGCGCGGGCTCGAAGTCCCGCAGCGTCGGCGCCGGCACCTGCACGGCCGCGGCGTCGACGCAGGCGACGAAGCAGAGGCAGGCGGCGAGCCACGCGGCGCCACGCGTGCGTGATCGCCGCAGGTTTCCGGCAAAGGACGGCATTCCAGGCATCGTCGCTTCCTCCCTGCCCGGGACGCGCGGCAGTCCCGGTCGCACTCGATGGGCTCGTCGCTTCCTCACCGCCCGCGACACGGGCACTCTAGAGCAGGCTCGCAGGGCCCCGCCAGTCGGTGGAGGCCGACGGCACGCGACAGTGACTGCCTCGCGTTCGTCGCGCGCTTCGCAGCGCATGCCGCCTCCGCCGGCGGTGCGCGACGACACCGCAAGGTTTATCTTGAAGGGGGCCTTCGTCGCGGGATCCGGCGAAGGGCGCTCGATGTCGGATCCCGTCTCACCGAGGTAGCCTGATGAACATGCGCCGACAACGGCTGATCCACGTCGACGGCGTGCGCCTGCACGTCGTCGAAGAAGGCAAGGGTCCGCTGGTCCTTCTCGTCCACGGTTTTCCCGAGCTCTGGTATTCGTGGCGTTTCCAGCTGCCGGCGCTCGCCGCTGCGGGCTATCGCGCGGTCGCCTACGATCAGCGCGGCTACGGGCGCTCGTCGAAATTCTGGGACACCGATGCCTATCGCATCTCGCGCCTCGTCCGCGACGCCGTCGGCCTCGTCTCCGCGCTGGGTGAACGGCAGGCCGTGATCGTCGGCCACGACTGGGGCGCGCCGGTGGCGTGGACCGCGGCGTGGCAGCATCCCGAGATATTCCGCGGCGTGATGGGCATGAGCGTGCCCTACTCCGGCCGCGGGCTGATCGCATTGCCGGGCAATCCCTTCGGCGAGCGCGCGCCGCACGAGATCCATCGCGCGGTCGCGGGCCCCGATCAGCTGTTCTACCAGGAATACTTCAGCACGCTGGGGCCGATCGTCGATGAAGCCGAGGCCGATCTGCGCAGCTGGGTGCGCGATCTCGTGTGGACGGTGTCGGGCGACGCGCTCGCCGCGGCGGGCTTCACGCTCGAGGGCCAGGATCCCGTCGAGCTCATCCGCCACAGCGCGCTGTGCGTGCCGCGCGGCGGGCGCATGCGCGATCGCTTCATGACACCGACGACGCTGCCGGCCTGGTTCACCGAGCAAGACTGCGAGGTCTTCGTCGATGCGCTGGAGCGCGGCGGGCTGGCGGGACCGCTCAGCTACTACCGCAATCTGGAGAACGACTGGCACGAGCTGACGCCGCTGCACGGCACACCGATGCGCGTGCCGGCGATGTTTCTCGGCGCGCAGTACGACGTCGCGACCTGGTGGGGCGCGGAGGCGATTGCACGCGCGCCCGAGCACATTCCGAACTGGCTCGGCAGCCGCGTGCTCGCGGGTGCCGGCCATTGGCTGCAGCAGGAGAAGGCCGACGAGACCAACGCGATCCTGCTCGAGTTCCTGCGGACGCTCGCATGAAGCCGGCGGGGATCCCGGGTTTCGCTACGCTGCACCCGGGCTACGAAAGATCCTCGCTCGCCGCAGCTCAGCCGACGAACTTCGTCAGCCCGCCGCGTGCGTTCGCGCCGATGGCGTGCGGCCGCTGCGGCGCCGTCGCGCACAGCACGTCGATCGCGGCGCTGCGGCCCTTCAGCTGCACGTCGTGCAGCGTGCTCAAGGCGGGCACCGCGATGTCGAGACGGCAGCCGATCGCTTCGGTCATCAGGATTTCGCCGTCGCGCGCCCGCGCAGTGAGGCGCGCCGCGACGTTGACGACGTCGCCGATCAGCGTGTAGCTCATATAGGCCGGAGCGCCGACGTTGCCGGCGATGACCTCGCCGCCGTTGATGCCGATTCCGAGCCCGACTTCCACGCCGTGTTCGCGCGACCAGCGCGCGGCCCCGTGCGCGAAGGCCTGGCGACAGGCCAGCGCCGTCGCGACCGCACGATCGGCCGCGTCCGGCTGCGCGAACGGCACGCCGAAGGCGATCATCAGGCAGTCGCCCGCCATGCTGATCGTCGTGCCTTCGTGACGATGCGCGGTGTCGACGAGCAGGGCGAAGAACTCGTTCAGCAGCGTGACGACGCGACGCGGCGGCAGCGCCTCGGACAGCGAGGTGTAGCCGCGCAGATCCGCGAACATCACCACCGCGTCGCAGATCGCGCT
>JBFWSI010000233.1:0-6344 GCA_050248455.1 Gammaproteobacteria bacterium
GCCACGGTGCGCGCGGCCTGCGCCGCCTTCGAAGGCGTGGAGGAAGTGCTGTTCTGCTGTTTTTCGGCGGCCGACCTCGCGGTCTACCGCGCGGCGCTCGCCGCCGGCGCCTGAGCCGTCGCCGGCTCAGGCGGTTCGCTTTCCTTACTTGCGCAGCTCGCGGCGCATGATCTTGCCGCTCGCGGTCTTCGGCAGCTCGTCGAGGATCTCCACTTCGCGCGGCCGCTTGTATGCCGCCATGCGATCCTTGCAGAACTCGACGATCTCCTCGTTGCTCGCATTCGCGCCGGGCCGCAGGCTGACGTAGGCCTTCACGGTCTCGCCGCGATAGGCGTCGACGACGCCGACCACCGCGCACTCGCGCACCGCGGGATGCGTGTAGAGCACGTCCTCGACCTCGCGCGGCCACACCTTGTAGCCGGAGGCGATGATCAGATCCTTTTTGCGATCGACGATGTAGAACCAGCCCTGCTCGTCCATGAAGCCGACGTCGCCGGTGTGGATGCCGCGCGCCTCGAAGGCCTTGGCGGTCTCCTCCGGCTTCTCCCAGTAGCCCGGCACGACCATCGGGCCGCCGGACACCAGCTCGCCGATCTCGCCGGCCGGCAGTTCCTTGCCGTCGTCGTCGCAGATGCGCACGAGCGCGCCGCAGACCGGCACGCCGACCGACAGCGCGCCCGTCGCGGGATCGACCGGCGCGCTGCCGCCGAGCGGCACGGCGTGCGTCGGGCTCGTCGTCTCGGTCATGCCGTAAATGTTGTGGATATAGGCGCCGAACATGTTCTGGAAGGCCTCGACCTGCGTCGGCGACACCGGCGCGCCGCCGCTGTAGACCTTCTTCAGCGTCGAGAAATCGCGCTTGCGCGCCTCCTCGTTGTTCATCAGCGCGATGAACACGGTGATCGAGGCGACGACGAAGCTCACGCCGTGCTTTTCGACCAGCTCGGCGGTGGTCGCCGGATCGAAGCGGTAGTACAGCACCAGCGGGCAGGGCAGCAGCATCGCGGTCGTGATGCAGGCGATCAGGCCCGTGATGTGGAACAGCGGCGCGACGCCGAGGATGACGTCGTTCGAATCGAGCTTCATCCACTCGCGATAGACCTGCGTGTTGTAGACGATGTTCTTGTGCAGGTTCATCGCCCCCTTCGGCGGGCCGGTGGTGCCCGAGGTGTAGGTCAGCAGCGCGACGTCGTCGGCGGCGATCGTCTGCGGCGCCGGGCGCTGACCGTCGAACTCGGCGATCAGCGTCATCAGATCGGTGGCGCCGTCGCAGGCGATGCGCTTGGAGTCCTTCAGCAGTGCGGGTCGCGCGGCGCCGAGGAACTCGAGCTCGGAGGTCGTCAGCACGTGCTCGACCTGCGTGCCGGGCACGACCTCCTTCGCGACTTCGTGGTACAGCGACTCGAGCGTGACCAGCACGCGCGCGCCGGAATCGTTCAGGATCAGCGCGACTTCCTTGTGCCGCAGCATCGGATTCACCGACACCATGATGCCACCGAGCTTCCAGGTCGCGAGCATCGCGAGCACGAACTGCGGGACGTTCTGCAGGTACACGGCGACGCGATCGCCGCGCCTGACGCCGCGCGCGGCCAGCGCGGCGGCGAGGGCGTCGCTGAGGCGGTCGACCTCGCCGGTCGCGAGGCCGTGGTCGAAATAGTGGATCAGCGTGCGCTGCGGATCGCGGGCGACCGCGTGGCGGAACATCGACAGCGCGTCGGGGAACTCGGGATGGACATCGGCGGGAACGCCCGGGCTGTACTGGGCGAGCCAAGGCTTCTGGTCGTATACGCTCATGGAATCCTCTGCAAGGCTTAAGGGCGAGCGGGCGACACCTTACACCGATACAGGCCGATGAAAAACGGCCGCGACCCGGGGCTCAAAGGATGCGCTGGCGATGCGTCCCGTCGACGAGCTCGATCTCCGCGAATTCCCCGCGCAGCGCCCCATGCTGGAAGCTCGCCACGGCGATCAGCCACACGCGCACGATGCGCCGCGGCGGCGGGCCCGCGAGCGCGGCCGCGACGTCGGCCCACACCGCGCGTTCGTCGCGCTGCCAGCGGCCGAGACCCGCCGCGCCGCTGCGCACGACGAAATGCGTCTCGCGCGCGGCCCAGGCCTTCACCGGGCAGGCGAAGTGGTGGCCGGGCTCGAGGCTGCTGCTCCACAACCAGGTGAGATCCCGCCCGTCGTCGAATTCGGTCGCGATCGAGACGTAATCGTGGCAGCGCGCGCTGTCTTCGGGCCGTGCGCTGGGCAGGCGATCGAGCCGCCATGCCCAGCTCAGCCGCGTTGCCGGCGTCAGCGGGAAATCGCAGGCACGGCAGAGGATGCCCTGATCGTCGTCGCCGTGGAGGCGGATCGCGTTGCTGCCGTCGCTGCGTTGCGTCGGTACGAAGAGGTGCGTTTCTCCGGTCTCGATCAGCGCGTCCCAGCCGGCGGGCAAGGGCGGCTGCGTGCGCAGATGCTGCGCCTCGATGGCGTACGGGCTGTCGGGGCCGGCGCGCGCGGCGAGCGCAGCGAGGCCCGCAGCGGGATCGTCCTGCCAGACGACGACCAGCGCCTCGAGGCCGCCGCCGAGGCGCGCGTAGAGCGCAGGATCCGTCGCGAGCGTGCCATGGGCATCGCGCCACAGGCCCATGTAGAGCCCGATCTCGAGCTCGCCGTCGACGTCGGCGACAAAGGTGTCGCTGTCCTCGCGCAGGTTGCGGATGCGACCGCCGGGCGCGACGCGCAGCCACAGGTGGAAGCGCGGGCCGCCGTAAAGCTCGGGCATCGATGCCGCCCACTGCACGCGCCCCGCGGCGAACACACTGTAGGCCTGTGCTGCGCGCACGCGCAGGCCGGTCGGCTGCCACGGTGGCCGATGTGCGGGCAGCGCGAGGCGCGCGCTGCCGGCGATCCATCGGCGCGCTTGCGGTCCTTCGGCCAGCGCGCAGGCCTGTGCGTCGAGGCTCGGTGCAGCAGCGTGTGGCGTGTCCATGGCGCGGGTCGCTCCGTCTTCGCGTTGGGCGTAGGATACGGACGAGCCTGCGCCACGCCATCCGCTTCGTCCACCGAAGCGCATGCGCGTGCACGCACACGAGGTTCGCCCTTCGTTCCTCCGAACGGAGGAACGGCAGGCATTGCGGAGCGCCCTCGCGCGCAGGGAGACCACGATGATCGAATGGCGTTCGTTCGACGAGGTGAAACGCGGCACGGGCCTGCGCCTGGTGCTGGTGCAGGGCATCGCGAGCCCCTGGGGCGTCGCGGCCAAGGCGATCTTCGATCACAAGGGCGTGCCATGGATCGCCGCGCCGTGGCTGGCGGGTGAGGCCAACGAGGAGATCGTCGCCTGGTCCGGCGCCGACAGCGCGCCCGTCGTGGTGTGGAACGACGAGCGGCCCATCGATCGCTGGCTCGACATCCTGATGCTCGCCGAGCGCATCGCGCCGACGCCGCGCCTGGTGCCCGAGGATCCCGCGACGCGCGCGCTGATGATCGGGCTCTCCTGCGAGCTCTGCGGCGAGCTGGGCCTCGGCTGGAATCGCCGGCTGCAGCTCTTCGATGCGATCGTCCGCGGCGGCGAGCCGCCCGCCGGGGTGCTGCGCATGGGCGCGAAATACGGCTACTCGGCCGCCGCCGCGGCGCAGGCGACGCACCGCACGATCGCGCAGTTGAACGCGTTCACGGCGCAGCTCGAACGGCAGCAGGCCGCGGGCAGCCGCTTCCTCGTCGGCGATGCGCTCAGCGCGCTCGATTTCTACTTCGTCGCCTTCATGAACCTCGTCGCGCTGCAGCCGGCCGAGGAGTGCCCGATGGACGCGCAGTGGCGCGGCGTCTACTGCATCGGCATGGACGATCCCGCGCTTGCCGCGGCCGTCGACCCCGTGCTCGTCGCGCACCGCGACCGCATCTTCCGCGAGTACTTCCGCAATCCGATGGAGTTCTAGTCATGGCCATCCGCGCCGGCTTCGGCATCTCCAATTTTCCGTTCGACCGCCCGCAGAGCTGGTTCGAGTGGGTGCAATTGCTCGAGCGCCATCGCGTCGATTCGGTGTGGCAGACCGATCGGCTGGTCTCCGTCGATCCCTACCTCGAAGCGGTCAGCGTGATGGCGACGCTCGCCGGCTGCACCGAGCGGATCAAGTTCGGCATGAACGCGATCGTCGCGCCGCTGCGCGATCCGCTGATCCTCGCCAAGCAGTGCGCGACGATCGATTTCCTGAGCAAGGGGCGGCTGCTGCCGATGTTCGGCGTTGGCTATCCGAACGCGATCGAATGGCGCACGACGGGCCGCAGCCCGGCCGATCGCGGCGCGCGCTCGACCGAGATCTTCGAGCTGCTGGCCTTGCTGTGGAGCCAGGAGACCGTGAGCTACGAGGGCAAGTTCTACCAGTACCGCGACGTCACGATCACGCCGCGCCCGATCCAGCAGCCGCTGCCGCTGTGGATCGGTGGCAATGCGGAGCCCGCGCTGAAGCGCACCGCGAAGTGCGGCACGGGCTGGATCGGCGGCATCGCGACGCCGGAGCAGGTCGGGCATGCGGTCCGCACGATCCGCAGCGAGGCGGCGAAGCTGGGCCGGCACATCGACGACGATCACTTCGGCACCTCGCTGGCCTTCCGCATCGGCGCGCCCGACGATCCCGTCATCGGCCAGTTTCCGCTGGTGCGGCGCGCCGGCATCGGCGACGAAATCGATCTGCGGCCGCTGCTCGCGATCGGCTCGGTCGCGGACATCATCGCGCGCATCGAGGCCTACAAGGCGCAGGGCGCATCGAAGTTCGTGCTGCTGCCGATCGCGCTGGGCGATCGCGACGTGTTCGATCAGACGCGCCGCGCCTGCGAGGAGATCCTGCCCGCGATCGAGGATCGGCAGGTGGCTGCATGAGCCTCGTCCTGACCGAGCTCGTCGACGGCGTGCTGACGATCACGCTGAACCGTCCCGAAGTCCTCAACGCCTTCAACCTGCCGCTGCTGCGCGAGCTGCTCGCGGCGCTCGACGCCGCGGACGCGGACGACGCCGTGCGCGCGGTGATCCTGACCGGCGCCGGTCGCGCCTACTGCGCGGGCATGGACCTGTCCGCGGGCGGCGAGACCTTCGACAACCGCCAGCGCGAGACGATCGACGAGCATCGCGACGGCGGCGGCGAGCTGACGCTGCGCCTCTTCGACATGAAGAAGCCCGTCATCGCCGCGATCAACGGGCCGGCAACGGGGGTCGGCCTCACGATGACCTTGGCCTGCGACGTGCGCCTCGCCGTGCCGGGCGCGAAGCTCGGCTTCGTCTTCGCCCAGCGCGGCATCGCGCCCGATGCCTGCAGCTCGTGGTTCGCGCCGCGCATCGTCGGCCTCGAACAGGCGCTCAAATGGTTCATGAGCGGGCGCATCTTCCTGTCGGAAGAGGCGCTGGAGAAAGGGCTCGTCAGCGAGTTGCCGGCGCGCGAAGCGCTGCTGCCGCGGGCCCATGCGCTCGCCCGCGAGTTCACCGCCGCGACCAGCGCCGTGTCCGTCGCGATCGCCCGCCGCCTGCTGTGGCGCATGCAGGGCGCCGCCCATCCGCGCGAGGCCTTCGCGCTCGAATCCAAGGCCCTGTGGTACGTCGGCGGCGCGCCCGACGCCCGCGAAGGCGTGCTGTCCTTCCTCGAGAAACGCTCCCCGCAGTTCACGATGAAGGTGTCGAAGGATTTCCCGGGTTTTCTGTGAATCGAGGGAATCTATATAGCTGAGCGTAAATCCCCTCCACTGGCGTTTCGATAGCGTATGCCCGTGTAGCAACCTCCGACGTCATGCCCGCGCCAGCGGGCATCCGCGCACTGCCCCGGCGTCCAGCGCGGAAAAAGAAGAATCGCCCGACGGAGAGCTCCTCGTCAGGCGTGGATTCCCGCTGGCGCGGGAATGACGTAATCAACATGCACTGGAGCGTATTTTCGCTCAGCTATATAGCCACGGAGGGTACGGAGCAAGAAAGGGATTGCTGGAGCGCTTCCGCAACGCCAGCGCCAGGAGTCACATTCGAGTTACGGAGGCGTAAGCCCAGTCAATCTCTTCCTCCGTGTCCTCCGTGTCCTCCGTGTCTAGATTGAACGGCATTTCGCATAGCACCGACGCCGAAATCAGATCTCGATCTGCGTGCCGAGCTCGACCACGCGGTTGGTCGGGATGCGGAAGAACTCGTGGGCCGGGGTCGCGTTCTGGTTCATCAGCGCGAACAGGCGCTCGCGCCAGGCGGCCATCACGGGGGTGAGGCTCGGGATGATCACTTCGCGGCTGAGATAGAAGGTCGTGTCCATCATGTCGAAGCGGTGGCCGTGGCAGCCGCAGGCGGCGAGGGCGGCCGGGATATCGGGTTGCTGCATGAAACC
>JBFWSI010000234.1:0-6331 GCA_050248455.1 Gammaproteobacteria bacterium
TCGTTGTTGAGATTGCCCTCGGTGGCGAGCGTCGGGCCCTGCGTGCGCAGGATCGCGGCGATCATCTCCTTGGTCGTCGTCTTGCCGTTGCTGCCCGTCACCGCGATGACGGGCAGTCGGAAGCGCCGCCGCCAGTCGCGGGCGAGATCGCCGAGCGCCGTGCGCGTGTCGCCGACGCGGATGCTCGGCGTGCGCACCGCGGCCTCGCGCATGACGACGACGCCCGCCGCGCCGGCCTGGGCCGCGGCGTCCAGCATGTCGTGCGCATCGAAGCGCTGGCCGCGCAGCGCGACGAAGAGCTGGCCCGCGGCGATCGCACGCGTGTCGGTGCTGACGCCGCGGAACTCGGCGTCGGCGCCGCGCAGCACGCCCTGCATTGCACGCGCCGCCTCGTGCAGGCTGCCGCGAATCATGCGTGCTCTCCGAGGATGCCGCGCACGACGGCGACGTCGTCGAAGGGCAGCACGCGCGCGCCGATGGTCTGCGTCGTCTCGTGCCCCTTGCCGGCGACGAGCACGATGTCACCCGGCGCGGCGCTCGCGAGCGCCGCGCGGATCGCCAGCGCGCGATCGAGCTCGACGCGGGCCGCCGCCGGCCGCTGCATGCCGCGCAGGACGGCGGCGGCGATCGCGGCGGGATCTTCGCTGCGCGGATTGTCCGCGGTGACGAACACGAGATCCGCGCCGCGCTCGGCGATCGCGCCCATCAGCGGTCGCTTGCTCGCATCGCGATCGCCGCCGCAGCCGAACACGCAGAGGAGGCGGCCGGCGCAGAGCGCGCGCAGGGTCGCAAGCACGCGTTCGAGGCTGTCCGGCGAGTGTGCGTAGTCGACGTACACGCAGGGCTCGCGCGCCGCGAGCTCCATGCGGCCGCGCACCGGCCCGGCGGCGGACAGCGCCTGCGCGGCCGCGGCGAGCGGCGCGCCCGTCGCGAGCAGCGCGGCCAGCGCAGCCAGCAGGTTCTGCACGTTGAAGTCGCCGATCAGCGCGCTGTGCATCGTCGCCTCGCCGAACGGCGTGCGCACGCGCAGGCGACTGCCCGTCGCGCTGCACGCGATCTCGAGCGCCGCGATCTCGGCCGTGTCGTCGCGTGTCCCGAAGCGCCAGCAGCGCACGCCCGGCGTGATGCCGGCCATCACGCGCGCCGCCTGTGCGTCGTCGGCATTGACGATCGTCGTATGCAGGCCCGGATGCGAGAAGAGCCGGGTCTTCGCCTCGACGTAGGCTTCGAGCGTGCCGTGGAAATCGAGGTGATCGTGGCCCAGACCCGTGAACACCGCGACGCCGATCTCCAGGCCGTTGAGGCGGCCCTGTGCGAGCGCGTGCGACGAGGCCTCGAGGGCGACGTGCCGGCAGCCGCCCTCGAGCAGGCGCGCGTACTCGCGCTGGAGCGTGACGGGATCGGGCGTCGTGTTCGGACTGGCCGCGAGCGCATCGAAGCGGCCGCTGCCCAAGGTGCCGAAATAGCCGCTCGTGCCGTGCAGGCACTGCAGCGCGTCGGCGCACAGATGCGCGACCGTGGTCTTGCCGTTGGTGCCGGTGACGGCAATCGTCGTCATGCGCCGTGCGGGATGATCGTGGAAGCGCGCAGCGAGCTCACCGACCTGCGCGCGCAGGCCGTCGATGCGCAGCACCGGCACCCCGAGCGCGGGCAGCACGTCGACGCCTTCGGTGAGGACCGCGACGGCGCCGGCGGCGACCGCCGCGGCGGCATGCTTGAGACCGTGCTCGCGCGCGCCGGCAAGGGCGATGAAGCAGTCGCCGGGCGCGACGGCCCGGCTGTCGAGCGCGAGCCCCATGATTTGCGGATTCGCCGCCAGTCGGCCGCGCGCGGGGGCGAGCTCGCCGAGCAGCTCGGCGAGCGGCATGCCCGGCGCTGCGCGCATCGCCATCATTGCACCTGCTCCGTCGACGCGGGCGCCGTCGGCGCGGACCAGCCGGCGAGGCGCACGGCGGGGTTGTCGTCACCGACTTCGGCGTCGGGCGCGATGTTCAGGATGCGCACGGCCTCGTGCATGACGGCGCCGAACACCGGCGCGGCGACGAGGCCGCCGTAATATTCCTTGCCCTGCGGGCCGTCGATGATGACGACGCCGATGAGGCGCGGCGCGCTGACGGGGATGAAGCCGGCGAACAGCGACAGGTAGTCGTGCTCGGCGTAGCCGTTCTCCGTGTTCTTGTGCACCGTGCCGGTCTTGCCGCCGACCTGGTAGCCCTTCACCGCCGCCGCCTTGCCGGTGCCCGTCTGCACCACGCGCTTCAACATGTCGCGCACCGCGAGCGCAGTCGTCTCCGACATCACGCGCACGCCCGGCACGGGCTTGTCCTGTCGGAGGATCGTCACGCCCGGAAGCACGCCGCCGCTGGCGAGCGCGCCGTAGGCACGCGCGAGCTGCACGGCCGTCACCGACAGGCCGTAGCCGAAAGCGAGCGTCGCCTGTTCGATCTGGCGCCAGTTGCGCGGCTCGGCGAGACGTCCCTGCGGCTCGCCCGGCAGCTCTACGCCCGTGATCTGGCCGAAGCCGACGCCGTTCAGCATGCCCCAGAACTGCTCGGGCTCCAGCGACAGCGCGATCTTCGTCGAGCCGACGTTGCTCGACTTCTCGATCACGCCCGTGACGTCGAGCGTGCCGTAGTCGTGGATGTCGCGCACGACGTGGCGGCCGACGCGGAAACGGCCCGGACCGGTCTCGATGATCGTCGTCGGCGTATACAGGCCCGATTCGAGGCCAGCCGCGATCGTGAAGGGTTTCAGCGTCGAGCCGGGCTCAAAGAGATCGGTCACCGCGCGATTGCGGAAGTGATCGCCCTTGTAGTCTCCGCGGTTGTTCGGGTTGAACGAGGGCTGGTTCGCAAGTGCGAGGATCTCGCCCGTGCGCGCATCCAGAATCACCATGTGACCGGCCACGGCCTTGCGCGCGGTCACCGCTTTCTTGAGCTCGCGGTAGGCGACGTACTGCAGGCGGCGATCGATGCTGAGCGCGAGATTGCGTCCCGGCTGCACCGGACGTTCGCGACCGACGAATTCGACGATGCGACCGAGGCGATCCCGAATCACGCGATTGAGACCCGGCGTGCCGCGCAGCGTCGAATCGAACGCGAGCTCTATCCCCTCCTGACCGCGATCGTCGACGTTGGTGAAACCGAGCAGATTGCCGGTCACTTCGACGGCCGGGTAGTAGCGTCGGTACTCGTCGACGAGGTTGACGCCCGGGATGTTGGCGCTCGCGATCTTCTCGGCGACGTCGGGATTCACCTGTCGCCGCAGGTAGACGAACTCGCGCTTGCGCCGCGGCGTCAGCATCGTGTCGAGATGCTCGACGGAGAGCTCGAGGATGCCGGCGAGCTCGGGCCAGCGCTTGCGCTGCTGCAGGAGCTCCGAGGGTTTCGCCCACACCGAGGCGACCGGCGTGCTGATCGCCAGCGGCTCGCCGTTGCGATCGGTGATCATGCCGCGATGGGCTTCGGTCTGGACCACGCGCAGATAGCGCGCGTCGCCGTGTTCCTGCAGGAACTCGCGGTCGGAGAACTGGAGGTCGACCGCGCGCCAGACCAGGATCGCCGCGACCATGCCGAACACCGCGAGCACCGTCATGCGGCGCGCGTGCGACTGCTGCTGCGCGTCTCTCACAGGCGTACCCGGACGATCTGTTCCGGCTTCGGCACCGTCATGCCGAGCTTGCTGCGCGCGATGTCCTCGGCCCGCCCGTGGGCGCCCCAGGTGCCCTGCTCGAGCAGCAGCTGGCCCCATTCACGATCGAGCTCGTCCTTCTGCTTGCGCAGCTCCTGCAGATCGATGAAGAGGCTGCGCGTGCGATCGCGTTCGAGCACGAGGTTCAGGGCCGAGGCGAAAATCAAGGCGAGCAGCAGCGCCGGCACGACGAGCGGCTTCAGCTGCGCCATCACGCCGCACGCTCCAGGCAGCGCAGATGGGCGCTGCGCGCGCGCGGATTCGCCGCGCACTCCGCTTCGGTCGGCACGATGGACTTGCGCGTCACCAGCGTGAACGGCGCGGGCAGCGAGGGCTCGGGGTAGCGATCGACGGGTTTCGCCGAGTCGCGGAAGAAGCGCTTCACGATGCGATCTTCCAGCGAATGGAAGGAGATGACGCACAGCCGCCCCGCCGGCGCGAGGCCGTCGCGCAGATCCGGCAGGGCGCGCGTGAGCTCACCGAGCTCGTCGTTGATCCGGATGCGCAGCGCCTGGAAGGTCCGCGTCGCCGGATGCAGCCGTTCGCCGCTGCGCGGCACCGCGGCCGCGACCAGCTCGGCGAGCTTGCGCGTGGTGTCGACCGGCGCCTGCGCGCGCGCCTCGACGAGGCGACGCGCGATGCGGCGCGCGTGGCGTTCCTCGCCATAGTCGCGCAGGCACCGCTCGATGTCCGCCGCCGCCGCACGCGCGAGCCACGCCGCGGCGGTTTCGCCGGCGCTCGTGTCCATGCGCATGTCGAGCGGACCATCGTGTTGAAAACTGAACCCCCGTTCGCCGGTGTCGAGCTGTGGTGAAGAAACGCCCAGATCCATCAGGATGCCGTCGATCGCGCCGTACACGCCGGCCGCCTCGAGCGTCGCACGTGCCGCGGAGAACGCCTGGCGCGTGAAGCGCAGCCGCGGGTCTGCGAGCAGATCGGGGCGCGCGAGCGCCGCATCGCCGTCGCGATCGAAGGCGAAGACCCGGCCTTGCGCGCCGAGACGCGCGAGGATCGCGCCCGTGTGTCCGCCGCGGCCGAAGGTGCAATCGACGTACACGCCGTCCGCCCGCGGCCGCAACAGCGCGAGGACTTCGTCGAGCAGAACCGGAACGTGCACGCGGTGGCCGCAGACATTCAGAGTGCGAGCGAGGACAGCATCGCGGACGACGCGTTGCCGCCTTCCGCCACGGTCTGCAGCCATTCTTCGCGTCGCCGCGCCCACGCGGCTTCGTCCCACACCTCGAATTTGTTGCCCTGGCCCAGCACCACCGCACGGCGCGCGATGCCTGCGAGCTCGCGCAGTTCCTGCGGCACCAGCACGCGGCCCTGCGCATCGAGCGCGCAGTCGCTGGCATGGCCGAGGATCACGCGTTTCGCCATGCGCGATTCGGCATCCGCGGCCGGCAGTGCGTTCAACTTGGCGTCGACCTCGTCCCAGGCGGACAGCGGATAGGCCCACAGGCAGCTGTCCCAAGGGCTCAGGGTGAGAATCAGCGTGTGGATCCCGCGCGCGTCCAGCATCTCGCGATGGCGTGCGGGCACGGCCATGCGCCCTTTCGCATCGATGCTGACGGTGCTGAAACCTCGAAACACGACGGTCTATCCCCATCTCGTGATTGTTGCAGCGCGATTCCCCCGCCGACAGCCCCCGCTGATGCGCCGGCACGCGAAATCGAGCAGGACTCACCCACCTAGCCCCACTCTTCCCCACTTTGGGCACTATACGAACCGCCGTCGAACGGTGTCAAGGAAAAATCTCGGAAATCCTTCTTATCTGTCAGTCACTTAGCGATGGCCACGAGACGCGCGCGAGAACGCTCTGAGACCGATCACAAAGGACTGCCGTCTCAGCCTCGTAAGACACAAAGTTCAAGTAATGCTTGACGTCGCGACGGGAAGAAGGAAGCGAGCCGGCCTGTAAGCCGGGTTCTGTGCCTCCGTTGCCGGAGGTGACGGCCATTCATCTGCGACGCCCGTTGCCGGACGCCTGTAGCAGCCTACCCGAAAGCTCGCGCGGGCCGCGCTCCACTGCCGCGAGGCAGCCTGCTTTCCTATTTGGCCTTGCTCCAGGTGGGGTTTACCCTGCCATCGGCGTTGGCCGACGCGGTGCGCTCTTACCGCACCATTTCACCCTTACCAGCCGGCGCGAACGCCGGCGGCGGTATATTTTCTGTGGCACTTTCCGTGGGCTCGCGCCCCCCAGGCGTTACCTGGCACCCTGCCCTGTGGAGCCCGGACTTTCCTCCGGCGACCACTGGCCGCCGGCGACCGTCCGGCCGACTCGCTAGCCCTGCAGTATCCGTCGAGAACGGGCCCGAGTGCCAGTCGCTTCAACCTGCGAAGGCGTCACTCGCGAGCGCCAATCGGTAGACCTCGTTGCGCGGTCGTGCCAGCGCCGAAGCCACTACCTCGACGGCACGGCTGCGCGGCAGATGCGGCGCAAGCGCGCGGAGCAAGGCTTCGACCTGCTCGTCCGCGATCTGGCGCGGCGGCGCCGGGGCAAGGACGAGCACGAACTCACCGGTCGCGCCGTAGGCATCCGCCCGCAGGCACGCGAGCACTTCGGCGACCGTGCCGCGATAGATCGTCTCATGCAGCTTGGTGAGCTCGCGCGCGACGCAGACCTCGCGTGCAGGCTCGA
>JBFWSI010000235.1:0-6327 GCA_050248455.1 Gammaproteobacteria bacterium
CGGCAACAGAGTAATTTTCTCGGAAATTGAGTGCACGCAAGTTTCGCGGCCAGCGAAACCTGCAGCATTGGCATTGCCTACCGTTCGGAGATCGACGATGACCACGCCCGTCCTGCGCCTCGGCTTTCGGCCTTTCTTCCTGTCCGCCGGCGTCTTCGCGGTGGTCGCGATGACGCTGTGGATATTCCTATGGCGTGACGGCCGGCTGGGCCCCTGGTCGCCGACCGCAGTCGATCCGATCGCCTGGCACGCGCACGAAATGGTGTTCGGTTACGCGCTCGCCGTCGTCGCCGGCTTCCTGTTGACCGCCGTGCGCAACTGGACCGGACGGCCGACGCCCAGTGGCGGCGCGCTCGCAGCGCTGGTCGCGTGCTGGGCGCTGGCGCGCATCTGCCTGCTCGCCGGTCCCGGCGCACTGCCGGTCGCGGCGTTGTTCGATCTGGCGTTCAACCTCGGCCTGCTCGTCGGCGTCGCGCGCCCGATCGTCGCGGTCGGACAGAAACGCCAGGCCGGCATCGTCTCCAAGATCGCGCTGCTCGGTCTTGCCAACGCGCTGTTCTATCTCGGCGCTGCCGGTTGGGTCGCGATCGCGCCGCTGATCGTGGCGCAGGCGGCCGTGTTCCTGCTCGTTGCGCTGGTCCTGACCTTGGCCGGCCGCGTGCTGCCGGGGTTCATCGAACGCGGCGTGCGCGTGCCGGTGAAGATCCACGATCCCGTATGGCCGAGCCGTGCGAGCCTGGTGCTGTTCTTCGCTTTCTTCGTGGTGGAGATCTTTCTCGACCTGCCGCGCCTCGAAGCCGTGCTCGCCGCCGCGCTCGCCGTCGTCACGGCGTGGCGGCTCGCCGCCTGGCACACGCCCGCGCTGTGGCGCGAGCCGCTGCTGTGGGGACTCTACGCCGCACTGCTCGCGATCTGCGCGGGCTTCGTGCTCTACGCACTCGCCGGCTGGCTCGCGCTGCCGCGCACGCTCGCCCTGCACGCCTTTGCGGCCGGCGGCATCGGCCTCGCGACGCTGGCGATGATGGCGCGCGTCTCCCTCGGCCACACCGGTCGCGACATCCGCCGGCCGCCGGGGCTGGTCGGCCTTGCGCTGGGGGTGCTGACGGCCGGTGTGCTCGCGCGCGTCGCCGTCCCGCTCGTGTGGCTCGACGGCTACGCGCACGCGGTGCTCGCCTCGCAAATCCTGTGGGCGATCGCCTTCGCGCTGTTCGTCGTCGCCTATGCGCCGATCCTGCTCGCGCCGCGCGCCGACGGCGCCGACGGCTGAACGAGCCCCGGCGGCTCGCTCAGGCCCGTGGCCGCGACTCGCGCGGCGCGGCGGGCGCGAAGCGCGCCTCGATCTGCGCGGCGCTGACCGGGGCACCGGTGTGAAAGCCCTGGACCTCGCCGCAGCCGAGCGCGTGGAGGAAGCGCAGTTGGGCTGCATGCTCGACGCCTTCGGCGACGACGGGCAGGTGCAGCGCATCGGCCATCGCGACGATCGCGCGCACCAGCGCATCGGCCTCGTCGCTGTCCGTCAGATCGCGGATGAACAGACGATCGATCTTCAGGCGGGCAAAGGGATATTGCTTCAGTGCCCCGAGGTTGGAGTAGCCGGTGCCGAAGTCGTCGATCGCGATCGGCACGCCTAGCGCACGGAAACGCTCGAGCATGTCGCGCGCCAGCTCGCGCTGACGCAGCACGCAGGATTCGGTGACTTCGAGCTCGAGCAGGGCCGGATCGATCGCCTACGCATGCAGCAGCGCGCGCAACCGTTCGGGCAGGCTCACGTCCTCGAACTGGCGCGCCGACAGGTTCACCGCCATGCGGATCCGCAGGCCCGCGCGGCGCCACGCGGCGAGTTGCGCGAGCGCCGTCGCCAGCACCCACTCGCCGAGCGGGACGATCAGCCGGCTTTCCTCGGCGAGCGGGATGAACTCGCCCGGCAGCACGAGGCCGCGTGTCGGATGCTGCCAGCGCAACAGTGCCTCGACGCCGACGATGTCGCCCGTGCGCAGCTCGATCTGCGGCTGGTAGTGCAGCACGAATTCGCCGCGCTCCAGCGCGCGTCGCAGTTCACCCTCGAGCCGGCGCCGACCCTGTAGCTCGCGCTCGAGATCCTCGCTGAACAGCCGCCAGCCGTTGCGCCCCGCGCCCTTCGCCGCATAGAGCGCGAGATCGGCCTGGCGCACGAGGGTCTCGTCGGCGACCTCCATCGCGCCGTGCGCGACCGCGACGCCGACCGTCGCCGTCACCTGCAGGCGCTGGCCGTCGATCACGATCGGCTCGCGCAGGCGCGCGCAGAGCTGTTCCGCCATCGCCGTCGCCTCCTGCGGCGAGGCGAGGCCGGGCAGCACCACGATGAACTCGTCGCCGCCGTAGCGCGCGACGACGTCGCCCGTGCGCCGCGCATCGCCGATGCGGCGCGCGACTTCCTGCAGCAGCCGATCGCCGGCCGCGTGGCCCAGCGTGTCGTTGACGGCCTTGAACTCGTCGAGATCCGCGTACAGCAGCGCGATCCAGTCGCCGCGCCTGCGCGCCTCGGCGAGCGCCGCACGCAGGCGCTCGACGAGCTGCGCGCGGTTCGGCAGGCCGGTCAGCAGATCGTGATAGGCGAGACGTTCGATGCGCCGCTCGGTCTCGATCTGATCGGTGACGTCGCGCACCACGCCCGCCACCAGCCGCCGGTCGTCGTAGCTCGCCCACACGTTGTCGGCGTGCGTGAGTATTCAGCGCAGCACGCCGTCGGCGCGACGATAGCGATAGCGCAGCTCGATGCTGCCGTCATTTTCCTCGGCGAAGAGCCGCTCGAAGGCGGCGACGACGCGCGCCCTGTCCTCCGCGTGCACGCCGTCGAGCCACGCGCGCACCGTGTGCGGGAATTGCTCGGGCAGCGCGCCGAAGAGGCGACAGGTCTCGTCCGACCAGCGCACGCGTCCGTCGAACGAGGGCTCGGCCGACCACGCACCGACCCCCGCCACGGCCTGCGCCGTCTTCAGCAGGTGGACGTGCTCGCGCAGCGCCTCCTCGGTCTGGCGGCGCGCGCTGACGTCGAGCATGAAGCCGTAGCTGAGACGCTCGCCGTCGACGACGACCGGGGCGCCGCCGACCATGTCCTGCACCCAGTGGAACTGCCCGTCCGGCGCCATCAGCCGGTACTCGCAGAAATAGGGCGCGCCCTTCTCACAGCTTTCGCGCCACAGACTGTCGGCCCGCTCGCGATCCGCGGGATGCAGGTGCGCGTACCAGTACGCGTGGCCGCCGGTGGCCCACTGCTCGGGATCGTGGCCGAACAGCGTCTCGAGCTGCGGGCTGGCGTACTTGCTGTAGCCGGGGCGATCGGCGTACTCGATGAACACCGCGCCCGGCAGGTTCTCGATGAGGCGCCGCTGCGCGTTCTCGGCATCGGCGAGCCGCGCCTGCGTGTCGTCGACTCTTCCCATCATGCGATCGAGGGCCTGGCCGACGCGCGCGAGCTCGTCGTGACCGGCCAGCCCGCAGACGAGGCCGCGCTCGCCGTGGCCGTAGCGTTCGGCGACGTCGACGACGCGCCACGCGCGCAGCGTGACGCGGTGATGCAGGAACCATCCGATCAGCAGCGCCGACAACGCGACCAGCAGCGCGAGCAGGACGGCGTTCAGCTCGGCGTGCCGGCGGGCCACGCCGAGGTGGTCGCTGTAGTCGTACATCAGATAGAGCAGCGCCGCCGGCGTGTGCGCGCTCGCATCGATGCCGCGATAGAGATGCACGCGACCCTGCCCGGCATCGTTGTCGAGGAGGGCCGACGGCGCGCTCGCCGCGTCGCGCAGCCGCGTCTCGAACGCCGTTCGCGCCAGCCCCACGGCGGACAGCAGCGCGGCCTCGGTGCGGGATCCGCCGACGTCGCCGCCCGCCGCGAGCAGGCGTCCGCCGGCGTCGAACACCGCCGCGACCGCGACCTTGCGGTGGATCGCGAGGCCTGCCAGCTCGCGTCGCAAGCCCTCGAGGTCACGTTCGTCCAGTGCGCGGCGCGCGGCGCGCGCGAGGCGCGCCGCCGTCTCGCGCGCCTCGCCGGCAGCGGCGACGTGCACGTGCGACAGCGAGAAGTGCAGCTGCAGGCTCCAGCACAGCGCGCCGACCGCCAGCGCCACGCCGAGCAGCAGCAGCGGGATCTGCTCGCGCAGGCGCAATCGCAGGCGCGGGGCGCTCATCCGGCAACGCGGTGGTCGCGCCGTTCGCGCGCGAAACCGACGAAGCAGTGCGTGGCGCCGCTCTTCGTCTGCACGGACCTCGGCGCACGGGACACGGCGCGACCGGCGGCATCGATGCACGCGGCATCCGGCGTCCCCCGCAGCTCGCCTTCGTCGATCATCGCGCTTCCCCCGTGCCGGCCTCGCCGCGACGCCGGTCGCCCTACAATTCTTTCATCGTTATGCGTCGCGATCGGGACGTCCCCTGCACGCCGACGAGTTGTCGCCCGCGCCGCGCTTGCCGGTCGCGGGCAAGCGGACTATAGCAAGCCGGACGAAGCCGCCTGAAGGCCCGCCTCGGCTGCAGCGATCGTGCTAACGTGCCGGCTCCGCCGTCCGGCGGACATCACAGCAGGAAGTACTCGGCATGTTCGACGACTCGATCGCGGCCGGCGGCCGTCCCTGGTCCGGAGCCGAATCATGATTCGGCGTTGCCTGATCGCGAATCGCGGCGAGATCGCGATCCGCATTGCCCGCAGCTGCGCCGATCTCGGCATCGAGTCCGTCGCGGTCCATGGTGCCGACGACGCCGACGCGCTGCACGTCGCACGCGCGGATCGCAGAGTCGCCTTGCCCGGTCGCGGCGCCCGCGCCTATCTCGACGTCGCGGCCGTGCTCGAGGCCGCGCGCGCCGAGGCCTGCGATGCGGTGCATCCCGGCTACGGCTTCCTCGCCGAGAACGCGGGCTTCGCGACCGCCGTCGAGGCGGCCGGTCTCGCGTGGGTGGGTCCGACGCCGGCGCAGCTCGAGCTCTTCGGCGACAAGATCGCGGCCCGCGCACTCGCCCGGCGCTGCGAGGTCCCGGTGCTCGAAGGCTCGCAGGCCGTGACGACGCGCGAGGAAGTCGACGCCTTCGTCGCGACGCTGGGCGCGGGCGGCATCGCGGTGATCAAGGCCGCGGCCGGCGGCGGCGGACGCGGCATGCAGGTGCTGTTGCCCGAAGTCGACGTCGCGACTGCGCTCGCGCGCTGCGCCGACGAGGCGCGCGCGGCCTTCGGCGACGGCACGCTCTACGCCGAGCGCTTCGTCGCCGCCGCGCGCCACGTCGAAGTGCAGGTCATCGGCGACGGCCGCGGCGCCGTCACGCACCTGTGGGAACGCGACTGCAGCCTGCAGCGCCGGCACCAGAAGCTCGTCGAGATCGCGCCCGCGCCGGCGCTGCCCGCGGCGCTGCGCACGCGGCTGCTCGACTGCGCGTGCCGCATGGCGGCCGCCGTCGACTATCGCGGTCTCGGCACCTTCGAGTTCCTCGTCGACGTCGCGGCCGACGCGTGCTGGTTCATCGAAGCGAACCCGCGGCTGCAGGTCGAGCACACCGTGACGGAAGAAGTGCTGGGCCTCGATCTCGTCGCCCTGCAGTTCGCGATCGCCGCGGGCCGTAGGCTCGCCGATCTCGGCCTCGCCGCGCCGCCGCCGGCCCCGCGCGATGCCGCGATCCAGCTGCGCGTGAACACCGAGACCTTGGGCGCCGACGGCGTCGCGCGCGCGGCCGGCGGCATCATCGCGCGCTACGAGGCGCCCGGCGGGCCCGGCGTGCGCGTCGACGGCGCGGCCTATGCGGGCTATGCGCCGAACGCGTCCTTCGATCCGATGATCGCGAAGATCGTCGTGCGCGCGAGCGGCCTCGACTTCGCGACGCTCGCGCGCCGCGCCGAGCGTGCCGCGGCCGAATGCCGCATCGACGGCGTCGACACCAACCTGCCGCTGCTGCGCGCGCTGCTGCGCCATCCCGAAGTGCAGGCGGCGCGCTTGACGACGCGCTTCGTCGAGCGCGAGGCGGCCGCGCTGCAGGCCGCCGCGGCAGCGCTCGCGCCGGCGCCCGCGCTCGCCGCAGCCTCGACGCAGATCGCGCGCAGTGCGCGCGCGGCACCGCCCGGCGCCGCGGCGATCGGCGCGCCGATGCGCGGCAGTGTCGTCAGCATCGACGTCGAGCTGGGGCAGAGCGTCGCGCGCGGCGCGGCGCTCGCCGTGCTCGAGGCGATGAAGATGCATCACCTGATCTAGGCGCCGCGTGCCGGCGTCTTCGTCGGCATCGCTGCGGCGATCGGCGAGACGCTGGACGCCGGCGAAGCCGTGATCTTCCTGCGGCCAGGTCGAGAAGTTCGGCAGGTCTAGCCTG
>JBFWSI010000236.1:0-6295 GCA_050248455.1 Gammaproteobacteria bacterium
GCTGCGACAGATCTGCTTGAGGCGTTCACGACATGATTTCGAACCAGGAACGGGGCTGGCGCAGCCGGCTGGTGGCAGCCCTCGCCGTGGTGCTCACGCTCGCCGGCACGAACTCCGCCGTCGCGGCGCGGGACAAGCTCGAGCTCGGCTGGCTGGAACGCGTCCGGCTGCAACCCTGGGACATCGTCGTCAAGGCCAAGCTCGACACCGGCGCCAAGACCGCCGCGATCCACGCCACCGACATCGAACGCTTCGACAAGGACGGCAAGAAGTGGGTGCGCTTCAAGCTGTGGCTGAACCATCGCGATCCCGGCAGTGAGACCATCCTCGTCGAGAAGCCGCTCGCGCGCGACGTCAAGATCAAGCTGCGCGGCACCGACAAGAGCGATGCCCGTCCCTCGGTCAAGCTCGAATTCTGCCTCGGCGGCAAGCGCTACCAGGCGCTGTTCACGCTGGTCAACCGCAAGAAGTTCAACTATCCGGTGCTGCTCGGCCGACGCTTCCTCGCCGATCTCGCGGTGATCGATCCCGCCGCACGCTACAACACGGACCCCACCTGCCCGAAGACCCAGGCCCCGTAAGCCGTCCAGCCGCAGGGAGGAGCCCCTTTGCGATTCTCAGCCGTTTTCGTCCTCGCCTTCGTCTGCGCCGCCGTCGGCCTGACCGTCGCCTGGCTCAAGGTCGACCGGCTGTCGGTGCCGCTGGATCCGACGGCCGAGGCCACCGTCTGGGACGTCGAGGCGCGCGTCGCCTTCGAAGGCCGCGCCCAGCCGGCCAAGATCGCGCTGACCCTGCCGGACACGCCGCCCGGTTTCGCACTGCTCGACGAAGATTTCGTGTCGCGCTCCTTCGGCCTCGCGATCCGCGGCGCGGAGGACGGCCAGCCGCGCCAGGCGGTGTGGACGGTGCGCCGCGCCGCCGGCGCGCAAGCGCTGTACTACCACATGAAGGTCTATCCGAAGCGCGAGGAAGTCGCGCCCGACCCGGGCCCGGCGCCGACCTTCCCGGAAGTGCCGGAATACGCCGAGCCGCTGCGCTCGGCGATCGAAGCCGTCCTCGCCAAGACCCGCGAACAGTCGGCCGACATCGTCACCTTCACCGGGCTGCTCGTCGGCACCATCAACAGGTCCGACGACGAGAACGTCAAGCTGATCCGCAAGTCGGCGACCGAAGAGACCTGGGCCAAGATGCTGACCGAAGTGCTCGCCGGCGCGCGCATCCCGAGCCGCATCGTCTACGGCCTGTCGCTCGAGCAGGACTTCGTCGACACGCCGCTGACGCCCTGGCTCGAAGTCCACGACGGCGAGCGCTGGCACGGCTTCGATCCGCAGAGCGGCCGCAACGGCTATCCGACGAACTTCCTGATCTGGTCCTACGACGATCCGCGCATCATCGTGTCCAAGGGCGTGCGCGGCGTCGAAATCGGCTTCTCCGCCAACAAGACGCCGATGACGCAGCTGTCGGTCGCGAACCGCGTCGAGTCCAAGCTCGATACGGGGCTGATGGCGCTGTCGCTGAGCGATCTGCCGGTGCGCACGCAGAACGTCTACCGCGTGCTGCTGATGGTGCCGCTCGGGGCTTTCGTGATCGTGCTGATGCGCGGCGTCGTCGGCGTGACGACTTTCGGCACCTTCATGCCGGTGCTGGTCGCGCTCGCGTTCCGCGAGACCAAGCTGATGGCCGGCATCGCGCTGTTCCTGATCGTGGTGTCCGCCGGCCTCGCGATCCGCGTCGCGCTGACGCACCTGCGCCTGCTGCTGATGCCGCGCCTCGCCAGCGTGCTCGTGATCGTGATCGGGCTGATGCTCGGGATCAGCCTGCTGTCGGCCAAGCTCGGCATCGAGCAGGGCCTGTCGATCGCGCTGTTCCCGATGGTGATCCTGACGATGACGATCGAGCGCATGAGCATCGTGTGGGAGGAGCGCGGCCCGGCCACGGCCATCAAGGAATTCATCGGCAGCCTGTTCGTCGCGGTCTGCGGCTACTTCGCGATGACCGAGCCGCGTCTCGTATACCTGATGTCGACCTTCCCCGAGCTCCTGCTGGTGGTGCTCGCGATGTGCCTGTGCTTCGGCGCGTACACCGGCTACCGGCTCAGCGAGATCCTGCGCTTCCGCGATCTCGCGAAGCGCTAGCGCGGACCGCCCGCGATGCTGTTCTTCGACACCTGGCTCAAGCTGCGCAACGCGGGCATCCTCGGCCTCAATGCGCGCAACCGCGAATACATCATGCGGCACAATCCGCGCCGCCGTTATCCGCTCGTCGACGACAAGCTGACCACCACGCGTCTCGCGATCGAGGCGGGCATCGCCGTGCCGCAGCTCTACGCGACCTTCGAGACCGAGCACGATCTGCAGAAGCTCGGCGAGCGTCTAGCGCCGTACAGCGAGTTCGTGATCAAGCCCGCGCACGGCAGCGGCGGCAGCGGCGTGCTCGTGATCGACGGCCGGCGCAAGGATCTGGTCGTCAAGCCCGACGGCCGCGGTCTGTCGCTGGAGGAAGTGGAGTTCCACGTCTCGAACATCCTGAGCGGCATCTACAGTCTCGGCGGCGTGCGCGACGACGCGATGGTCGAGTACCGCGTGCGCGTCGATCCGATCTTCGATCCCGTCAGCTACCAGGGCGTGCCCGACATCCGGCTGCTGGTCTACCGCGGCGTGCCGACGATGGCGATGGTGCGGCTGCCGACGCGCCAGTCCGACGGCAAGGCGAATCTGCACCAGGGCGCGGTCGGCGTCGGCATCGAGATCGCGACGGGCCTGACCGTGCACGGCGTATGGCAGAACCGCACCGTCGCCGAACATCCCGACTTCGGCGTCTCGCTGTCACACATCGAGATCCCGAACTGGCCGCGGCTGCTCGAACTCGGCGCTCGTTGCTACGAATTGACGGGCCTCGGCTACCTCGGCGTCGACATCGTGATCGACCGCACGCACGGCCCGCTGCTGCTGGAACTGAACGCCCGCCCCGGCCTCGCGATCCAGATCGCGAACCGCCGCGGCCTGCGCGGCCGGCTCGAAGCCATCGACCGGCTCGACAGCATCCCGAGCACCGCCGTCGAGCGCTGCGAGCTCGCCCGTGAGCTCTTCCGCATCCACTGAGCCCGGCGAAGGGAATCTAGCCACGGAGGACACGGAGGAAGAAAGGGATTGATCGAACTTCCGCCACGCCTGCGCCCGTCCTCGCTACTGCGTTACGGAGCCACCGGCTCAATCAATCTCTTCCTCCGTGCCCTCCGTGGCTAAATAGCTGAGCGCGAATGCGCTCCATTGGCTGTTCGATAGCGCATGCGCAGGTAGCAGCCTCCTTCGTCATTCCCGCGCAAGCGGGAATCCACGCCTGACGACGACGTTTCAGTCGGACGATTCTTCTTCTGCGCTGGACGCCGGGGGAGTGCGTGGATGCCCGCCCCCGCCTTCGCGGGGGCAGGCTTTGCGCGGGCATGACGGTAAACAAATACGCAGTGGCGCGTATTCGCGCTCAGCGACTTAGGTTAATCAACGCCGCTCGCTCCGATCAGGATGTCGCGAGCATCGCCTCCAGGGCCGCGACTTCTTCCGCGCTGCCGAGGATCACGGGCACGCGCTGGTGCAGCGCCTGGGGCTGGACGTCGAGGATCGGCTGCGTGCCGGTCGAGGCGCGTCCGCTGGCCTGTTCGATCAGCATCGCCATCGGGTTCGCTTCGTACATCAGGCGCAGCTTGCCGTCCGGCGCCTTCGCGGTCGGCGGATACAGGAATATGCCGCCCTTGATCATCACGCGATGGACGTCGACGACCATCGCGCCGGCATAGCGGCTCGAATAGCCGCGCGCGCGGCACTGCGCGAGAAAGCGCCGGTAGGCTTCCGGGAAGCTGTCGAGATTCGCCTCGTTGACCGAATAGGTCTTGCCGCGCGCGGGGATCTGCAGGTGCTCGGCGACGCGGATGAAGGCGCCGACCGCGGGATCGAGCACGAACATGTGCACGCCGTGGCCGGTGGTCAGCACGAAGATCGTCGACGGTCCGTAGAGCACGTAGCCGGCGGCGACCTGGCGGCGACCGGGGTGCAAGGCGCCGGAGGCGCCGTCGTCGATCTGGCAGATCGAGAAGATGGTGCCGACGCCGCCGCCGACGTCGAGATTGGACGAGCCGTCGAGCGGATCGAACAGCACCGAGTAATGGCGGCCGCCGGCCGCCGCCGCGTCGACGAGCAGCAGTTCGTCGTTCTCTTCGGAGCCGATCACGGCGACTCCTTCGCGCGAGCGCAGCAGCTGGATCAGCAGGTGGTTCGCGATCACGTCGAGCTTCTGCTGCCGCTCACCCTGGACATTGTCGCTGCTGAATTCACCGAGCACGTCCTCGATGCCGGCGGTCTTGAGCTTGGCCGCGATCGTCTTCGAGGCGATCGACAGCGCCGAGATGATCCACGACAGCGTGCCGGTCGCGCCCGGATGACGGCGCTCCTCGCCGAGCACGTGGCTCTGCAGGGTGATGAACGAGGGCTGCCCGAGCAGCGGTACGACGGGGGCGGGTTGCGCCATGCCTGACTCCATGTTGTGCATCGATTGTCGAGCGTTCCGGATTGTGGGCGGGCCGCGCGGCGCGCGGTGCGACACGAATGTCGGCTTGACGGTCTTTTACAGTGTCTGCGGCCGGTTTGCCTCGATCGTCTTGCGCGCGCCTCCCGGCCCATGCACGGCCGCGACGGGCCCGCCTTGACAGCGCCCCCCGGCGTGGTGGGCAATAAGCGCCTCTTCAGCCCGGAGGTGGACCATGCACGTCAATCACAATCCCGCCGCGAAGATGCACCATCTGCCCGGTCTCGAGCACCAGACCCTGGCCGGCGCGCAGGACGGGCTCCAGCGCTTCGAGGTGTGGCGGCAGACGATCGCGCCGCAGGCCTCGACACCCGTCCATCGCCACGACTGCGAGGAGGTCATCCTCATCATGGGCGGCTCCGGCGTCTGCAAGTTCGAGGATCGCGTGCTGCCGTTCAAGGCCGATCAGACGCTGGTCATTCCGCCGAACGCGGTCCACCAGATCTGCAACGACAGCGACGAGAACCTCCACATCATCGCGACGCTCGCGATGGCACCGGTGAAGGTCGAGACGGCCGACGGCACGGCCCTGCCGCTGCCCTGGTACGCCTGAGCGCGACGATGGGCGCGCCGTTCCACGTGCCCGGTTCTCCGCGCATCGCCTACGAGGCGGTCGGCGCGGGGCCGACCGTCGTATTCATGCACGGCATCGGCGGCAATCGCACGAACTGGCGCGAGCAGCTCGACGCGCTCGCGCCCGAGTTTCGCGCGGTGGCGTGGGACGCGCGCGGCTACGGCGACAGCGACGACTACGCGGGCCCGCTCGCCTTCCCCGACTTCGCGGCCGATCTGCTGCGCCTGCTCGATCACCTCGGCGTCGCGCAGGCCCATCTCGTCGGCCTGTCGATGGGCGGGCGCATCGCGATGGATTTCTACGAGGCGCATCCGAGCCGCGTCGCGAGCCTCGTGCTGTGCGACACCTTCCCGGGCTACGACGCGTCGATCACCGTCGAGCAGCGCGAGAAATTCATCGCCTCGCGCAAGAAGCCGCTGGTCGAGGGCGGCAAGGAGCCGCGCGACATCGCGCCGGTAGTTGCGCCGACGCTGCTCAGCAAGGGCGCGGCGCCGGCCTCGCTGCAGCGCCTGGTCGACAGCATGGCGATGCTGCACAAGGAGTCCTACATCAAGGCGATCGAGGCGATGACGCGCTACGAGCCCGTGGCGCGGCTGAGCGAATTCCGCGTGCCGACGCTGGTCGTCTGCGGCGACGAGGACACGCTGACCCCACCGGCGATCGCGCGCGACATGGTCGCGAAGATTCCGGGCGCGCGCCTCGCCATTCTCGAGCGCGCCGGCCACCTCTCCAACATCGAGCAGCCCGCGGCCTTCAACGCGGTGCTGCTCGGCTTCCTGCGCCATCCCGGTTGAACCCAAGGCGCGATGGACGGACGTCCGTCGCCCACCTCCCCGCGCGCCGCCTGACGCGCCGCCGGACCTGCGGGGCGACGGCCCGGCCGCCGTCATCGAACGGTCACATATTCGACACATACCCGTCACACGCACTCCACAGAATCCGCCTCCGACAGCTTCGAACGAGCTTCGGGGGTTTCGGTGTTCCTGCACGCGCTATGCATCGTCGCGCTGCTCGCCGTCGCGAGCCCCGGCTGGACGGCGAGCACCGCCGGCACGGCGTCCGCGCCCGCCACGCCGCCGGTCACCGAGCCCTTCCCGAACCTCGGCCGGCTCTACCACCGCGACACCAATCCGGTGGTGCAGG
>JBFWSI010000237.1:0-6272 GCA_050248455.1 Gammaproteobacteria bacterium
CAGCACCGTGAGCGTGGCCTCGACGATTTCGGGCCCGATGCCGTCGCCCTTGAGCAGGAGTAGCTTGTGCGCCATGGAAAATCCGCCTGGAAAACCGCCGAAAAAAGGGCGGAAAGAATACCCGAAACGCCGCGGCCGCGGAACCGATGTTCGCTCTCCGACGCGGCCTTATACTGGCCGCCCGCCACCGTCCCGTGCGCTCATGAACCTCGGTCTCGAACACCTGCAGCCCTATCCGTTCGAGCGGCTGGCCGCGCTGCGTCGACACCTCACACCGAATCCCGCGCTGACGCCGATCAACCTCTCGATCGGCGAGCCCCAGCACGCGACGCCGGCGTTCATGCTCGAGGTCCTGCGCGACAAGCTGTCGCTGCTGTCGAAATACCCCGCGACGAAGGGCAGCGAGGATCTGCGCGAGGCGATTGCGAGCTGGCTGGCGCGCCGCTTCCGGCTGCCGGCCGGCGCGGTCGATCCCGAGACGATGGTGCTGCCGGCGAACGGCACGCGCGAGGCGCTGTTCGCGATCGCGCAGTGCCTCGTCGATGCGCGCGACACGCAGGCGCTGGTCGCGATGCCGAACCCCTTCTACCAGATCTACGAAGGCGCGGCGCTGCTCGCCGGCGCGCAGCCGTATTTCCTGCCCTGCCCGGCGTCGCGCGCGTTCATGCCCGACTTCGCCGCGGTGCCGGACGCGGTGTGGGCGCGCTGCCGGCTCGTCTACGTATGCTCGCCGGCCAATCCCTCGGGTGCCGTGCTGTCGCGCGAGGACTATCGCGTTCTGCTCGCGCTCGCCGATCGCCACGACTTCGTCGTGGTCTCGGACGAATGCTATTCCGAGCTCTACCTCGACGAGTCCGATCCGCCCTGCGGCCTGCTCGAAGCGGCCTGGGCCGACGGCCGCACGCGCTTCGAGCGCTGCGTCGTGATGCACAGCCTGTCGAAGCGCTCGAACGCGCCGGGCCTGCGCTCGGGCTTCGTCGCCGGCGATCCGGCGGTGCTCGGCGAGTTCCTGCGCTATCGCACCTATCACGGCGCGGCGATGCCGCTGCACGTGCAGGCCGCGAGCGCGGTCGCCTGGCGCGACGAGGCGCACGTCGTCGACAACCGCGCGCGCTACCGCGCGAAGTTCGCCGCGGCGACGCCGCTGCTCGCCACGGTCGCGAAAGTTGCGCCACCCGTCGGCGGCTTCTATCTGTGGCCCGAGGTCGACGAGGACGAATGCGCGCTGTGCGCGCGCCTGATCGCCGAGGCCAACGTCACGACCTTGCCGGGCTCCTTCCTCGCCCGCGATACAGGCCATGGTAATCCCGGCGCGCGGCGCCTGCGGATTGCGCTGGTTGCCGAACACGACGAATGCGTGACGGCCATCCGCCGCATCGTCGAGCTCATGCGCTCACGCTGATTTTTTCTCGTCATCGAGGTGTTCCATGCAGGATCTCGCCGCCGTCATCGACGCAGCCTTCGAACAACGTGCCGAGTTCAGTCCGGGCAAGGCACCCCCGCACGTGCGCGAGGCCGTCGAGGAGTGTCTCGCGCTGCTCGACGGCGGCAAGCTGCGCGTCGCCGAGAAGCGCGACGGCCAATGGCAGGTCAACGAGTGGGCGAAGAAAGCGGTGCTGCTCAGCTTCCGTCTCAACGACAACGCGGTGATGCCGGCGGGCAGCCTGAGCTTCTTCGACAAGGTGCCGACCAAGTTCGGCGGCCTCGATGAGGCTCAGTTCCGTGCGATCGGCGCGCGCGTCGTGCCGCCGGCCGTGGCGCGGCGCGGCGCCTACATCGCGCCCGGCGTGGTGCTGATGCCGAGCTACGTGAACATCGGCGCCTATGTCGACAGCGGCACGATGGTCGACACCTGGGCGACCGTCGGCTCCTGCGCGCAGATCGGGAAGAACGTGCACCTCTCGGGCGGAGTCGGCATCGGCGGCGTGCTCGAGCCGCTGCAGGCATCGCCGACGATCATCGAGGACGACTGCTTCATCGGCGCGCGCTCGGAAGTCGTCGAGGGCGTCGTCGTCGGCGAGGGCTCGGTGATCTCGATGGGCGTGTTCATCGGCCAGAGCACGAAGATCTACGATCGCGAGACGAAGCAGATCACGAGCGGCTACGTGCCGCCGGGCTCGGTGGTGGTGTCCGGCAGCCTGCCGGCCGCCGACGGCAGCCACAGCCTCTACTGCGCCGTGATCGTCAAGCGTGTCGACGCCAAGACGCGCGCGAAGGTCGGCATCAACGAGCTGCTGCGCGACGTGTGAGGGTTGTGCTCGTTCGTCGATGTGCCGTTGAAATCCAGCCACGGAGGACACGGAGAAAGAAAGGGATTGCTTGAGAAACTCCGCAACGCAATCGCCGAACGAAGCGCCGCCGTCACGGAGGCGCTTGTTCAATCAATCTCTTCTCTCCGTGCCCTCCGTGGCTATATAGCTGAGCGCAAATACGCTCCAGTGCGCATTGATTACCGTCATTCCCGCGCAAGCGGGAATCCACGCCCGACGAGGAGCTCTCCGGCGGCCGATCCTTCTTTTCCCGCGCTGGACGCCGGGGGAGTGCGTGGATGCCCGCTGGCGCGGGCATGACGCCGGAGGTTGCTACACGGGCATACGCTATCGAACTGCCAGTGGATTTACGCTCAGCTGTATAGATTCATCATCGAGCGCCCGGTGCAGGCACGGGCTTCAAGCCGCGCGACCCGCCACGTCGGGCCGGGCCAGCGCTTCGCGCACGGCGTTCGCGATGTATTGCGCGAGCTCGTCGACCTGGCGCTCGTCGCGTCCTTCGACCATCACGCGGATCAGCGGCTCGGTGCCCGACGGACGCAGCAGCACGCGGCCCTGATCGGCGAGCTGGGCTTCGACTTCGGCAACTGCCTTCAGCACCGTCGGCGCGCGCGTGACATCGACGCGCTGCTGGAGACGCACGTTGACGAGCTTCTGCGGGAATTTCGTCATTCCTTCCTTGAGCTCCGCGAGCGGCCGCCCGGACTGCGCCATCGCCTCCAGCACCTGCAGCGCCGAGATGATGCCGTCACCCGTCGTCGTCAGATCGAGGCAGATGATGTGGCCCGAGGACTCGCCGCCGACGGTCCAACCGTTTGCCGTCAGCATCTCGAGGATGTAGCGATCGCCGACCGCCGCGCGCCGGAAGTCCAGGGCCTGCTCGCGCAGCGCGAGCTCGAGGCCGAGGTTGCTCATCTGCGTGCCGACGACGGTGCCGGCGAGCCGGCCGAGGCGCTGGCGGTGACGGGCGATGATGTAGGTCAGCTCGTCGCCGTCGAGCACGTGGCCGAGATGGTCGATCATGATCAGGCGATCGCCGTCGCCGTCCAGCGCGATGCCGACCTGCGCGCCATGCGCGAGCACCGCGCGCTGCAGCTGATCCGGGGCGGTCGCGCCGACCTGCTCGTTGATGTTGAAGCCGTCGGGCTGATTGCCGATCGCGATCACTTCGGCGCCGAGCTCTTCGAAGACGTCCGGCGCGATGTGATAGGTCGCGCCGTGGGCGCAGTCGACGACGAGCTTGAGGCCGCCGAGATGGAGCCCGGCCGCGACCGTGCTCTTGCAGAATTCGATGTAGCGCCCGGCGGCATCGACGACGCGATGGGCCTTGCCGAGCTCGCGCGAGGTCACGGTTTCGAACGGCTTGTCGAGCTCGCGCTCGATTTCGAGCTCGACGCTGTCGAGGAGCTTGGTGCCGGCGCCGGAGAAGAACTTGATGCCGTTGTCGTCGAAGGGATTGTGCGAGGCGCTGATCACGATGCCGGCCTGCGCGTGGAAAGTGCGCGTCAGATAGGCGATGCCGGGGGTCGGCATCGGCCCGAGCAGGTGGATGTCGACCCCCGCGGCGGACAGCCCGGCTTCGAGCGCGGACTCGAACATGTAGCCCGAGACACGGGTATCCTTGCCGATGAGCACTTTCGGCCGTGCCTTGCCGCGCGCGAGCACGCGACCGGCAGCCCAGCCGAGCTTCATCACGAAGTCCGGGGTGATCGGCGGCACGCCGACCCGGCCACGGACGCCGTCGGTGCCGAAATACTTGCGAACGGGCGTACTGCTGCTCATCGAATTCCTTTCGCCGCTGGTGCGTTGCACTTGTAGCGACAGCTTAGCAGCGGGAATTGAGTCCTGCGTGTGAGCGTCGTCGCAGTGCGGGCGGTCGGACCAACGGCCATCCGCATGGGAAAGCGGCACCCGCGGACATGAAAAAGCCCCGACCGCGTCGCCGCGGGCGGGGCTTTCGAGCCAGGACCGAGGGCTAGTGCGAGCTGGCGGGGCCGCCGATCGGCGTCTCCGGCGTGCCCGTCACCACACCCTGGTTCGTCGACGGGCTGCCGCGATCGTCGTCGTCCCAGTTCTGCGGCTCGCGCGGCTCGCGGCCGAGCATGATGTCGTCGATCTGCCCGCTGTCGAGCGTCTCGTACTTGATCAGCGCGCCCGCCATCGTGTGCAGCTTGTCGAGGTTGTCCTCGAGGATCCGCCGCGCCCGCAGGTAGTTGCGGTCGACGATGTTGCGCACCTCCTCGTCGATCAGGCGTGCGGTGCCGTCCGACACCGACTTGTGCTGCGTGACCGAGTGCCCGAGGAACACTTCACCCTCGTCGTCGCTGTAGGTCATCGGCCCGAGCTTCTCGGACAGCCCCCAGCGCGTGACCATGTTGCGCGCGATGTCGGTGACGCGCTCGATGTCGTTCGACGCGCCGGTCGTCACCGCCTCCTTGCCGAACACGATCTCCTCGGCGAGACGTCCGCCGAACAGGCTCGCGATCTGGCTCTCGAGGCGCTCCTTGCTGTAGCTCAGCCGATCTTCCTCGGGCAGGAACATCGTCACGCCCAGCGCGCGGCCGCGCGGGATGATCGAGACCTTGTAGACCGGGTCGTGCGAGGGCACCGAGCGCCCGACGATCGCGTGGCCCGCCTCGTGATAGGCGGTCAGCTTCTTCTCCTTCTCGCCCATCACCATCGAGCGCCGCTCGGCGCCCATCATGATCTTGTCCTTGGCCTTCTCGAACTCGTCCATGTCGACGAGGCGCTTGTTGCTGCGCGCGGCGAACAGCGCCGCCTCGTTGACGAGGTTGGCGAGATCGGCGCCGGAAAAGCCCGGCGTGCCGCGCGCGAGCACCGCGGGCTTCACGTCGTCGCCGAGCGGCACCTTGCGCATGTGGACCTTCAGGATCTGCTCGCGGCCGCGGATGTCCGGCAGCGGCACCACGACCTGGCGGTCGAAACGGCCCGGACGCAGTAGCGCGGGATCGAGCACGTCAGGTCGGTTGGTGGCGGCGATGACGATGATGCCCTCGTTGCCCTCGAAGCCGTCCATCTCGACCAGCAGCTGGTTCAGCGTCTGCTCGCGTTCGTCGTGACCGCCGCCGAGGCCCGCGCCGCGATGACGGCCGACCGCGTCGATTTCGTCGATGAAGATGATGCAGGGCGCGTGCTTCTTGGCCTGCTCGAACATGTCGCGCACGCGCGAGGCGCCGACGCCGACGAACATCTCGACGAAGTCCGAGCCCGAAATCGTGAAGAACGGCACCTTGGCCTCGCCGGCGATGGCCTTCGCGAGCAGGGTCTTGCCCGTGCCCGGCGGGCCCACCATCAGCACGCCGCGCGGAATCTTGCCGCCGAGCTTCTGGAACTTGCCGGGGTCGCGCAGGAAGTCGACCAGCTCCTTGACCTCCTCCTTCGCCTCGTCGACACCGGCGACGTCGTTGAAGGTGATCCGGACCTGATCCTCGCCGAGCATGCGCGCGCGGCTCTTGCCGAAGGACAGTGCGCCGCGGCCGCTGGCGCCGCCCTGCATCTGCCGCATCAGGTAGATCCACACGGCGATCAGCAGCAGGAACGGGAACCAGGAGATGAAGATCTGCATCAGGATGCCCTGCCGATCCGGCGGCTGGGCCTCGATGCGCACCTGGTGCTCGAGCAGCATGCCGATCAGCGGGCCGTTGTCGGTTTCCGGGCTGTAGGTGAACTGCTTGGAGCCGTCCTGCATCTCGAATTCGATGGTCGGGCCGTCCAGCAGCGCCTTGGACACCTGTCCGCCTTTGACCGACGAGATGAAATCGGAGTAATCCACCGCGCGCGACACGTGCCGCGGCGTGAAATTCTGGAACACCAGCATCAACACCAGGGCGATGACCGCCCACAGCGCGAGGTTTCTTGCCATCGTATGTCTACCCGTTCCTCGTCGATCCCTGTGACATTCCCGTCCGCCCCCGCGCCCCGCGGCCGGCAACTGGATGAAGTCTAGCCCTAGTACCCGCCCGCAACCACATAGAACTCCGC
>JBFWSI010000238.1:0-6270 GCA_050248455.1 Gammaproteobacteria bacterium
GTTGCTGGGACTGCGCGCAGCGATCGATCTCGAGCTCGAGCAGCTGCCGCGCCTCGCAGCGCCGCCACAGGGCGCCGAGCTCGCGCAGCGCGGTAGCCGCGCCGGAGAACGAACACGCGACGATGCAGTCCGCCTTGCGCGCGCTTGCGCAGGAAGTCGATGCCGGTGTCGCCCGCATCACGACCCACCAGCTGCAGCATCTCGCCGCGGCCGACCGCGGGGATTTTTATGCGTATGCCGAGCTGCCGTTTCGCACGGCGCTGGGCACGGACACGATCACGCTGGCGATCGACGCCGGCGACCCGCACGCGCAGGAAGAGAAGCACGGGGGATCCGGCCGCGGCTCGATCGCCCTCGATCTCGCCGTGCCGCTCGCGGATCTCGGCGAGCTGCGTGCGCGAATCGGACTGGCGGGAGAGCGTCTCGCGGTGACGCTGTGGAGCGAGGAGCCGGCACTGCGCGAACTGATCGTCGAAGACATCGGCGGCCTCGAAGATCGCCTCGCCGCGCTGGGCTTCGAGTTGACGCCGATCGCGCTGCGCGAAGTGCCGGCGCCCGATCCGCTGCGCGATCCGCCGCAGCGACTGATCGACACATCGATTTGACGATGAAGGACACCAAGACGCTGCCGCTGGCCGTCGCGCTGCGCTGGGAGGGAGACGGCGCCCCGCGCGTCACTGCCAAGGGCCGCGGCGAAGTCGCGGAGCGCATCCTCGCGCTCGCGCGCGAGCACAAGGTGCCGCTGCGCGAGGACCGCGCGCTGGTCGCGGTACTCAGCAAGGTCGAGCTCGACCGACAGATCCCGCCCGGGCTCTACAAGGCGGTGGCCGAAGTGATCGCCTTCGCCTATGCGCTGCAGGGCAAGGCCGTCACGCGACGTGCGTCGCCGGCTCAGGGCGCGCCGGCCCCCGAGCGCTCGAAGGCGGCGGCGGCGGCGGACTGATTGCCGAGCTTCAGCTCGGCGTTGCCGATCAGGGTCCAGTTGCGCGACGCGAGCGCGCTGTTCCTCGGTGCGAAGGAATTCGAGCGCTCCGCCAGCGATTTCGCCTGTGCGAAGTCGCCCTGCGCATAGCTCAGCATCGCGAGCTTCTGCCACAGCTCCGCGTCGCGCGGCGCGATTTTCACGGCGCGCTCGAGGTTCGCGCGCGCGGCATCGTGCTGGCCCTGCGCACTCGACCGCTCGGCCTTGGCGAGCAGTTCGGCGATCGCCGGCGCACGTGCCGGCGCCGGCGCAGGCAAGGCCATCGCGTCCGACGGCGCGAGCGGCGCTGCACTCGTGCCCGCTTCCGGGATCGGTATCGCGCGCGCCGCGGGGCCCTCGACGTCGGGCAAGGCGCGCACGATGGGACCACCGGGTTGCGGCGCCGGCACGGGCGTGGGTTTCGCGAGCGGCGGCACCGCGGCGACGGCTTTTTCCTGCTGCACGCTGCGTCCTTCGATCGGCGCCACGTATTGATTGCCCGCGCAGCCCGCCAGCACGAGCAGCCCGCACAGGAAGAAATGCGAAAACACCGAGACCCGGCGGTTCATGTTCACTGCAGATACTCCTTGATCGTCGACCACACGCCCGGTGACGGCGGCGGCGCGCAAGATTCTACCGTCTGCGGCAGGAAGTCGACGTTCAGCGGCACCGTCACCGCGCCGGGACAGGTAACGGCGGCGAGCGCGCGACCGTCGCCCGTCAGTCGATGCCACTCGACGTTCGGCGGCGGCTCCATGTTGACGGGCGAGATCCCGCTCGCCTTCAACGTATCGGTCCAGATCCTGAGCGCGCCGGTGGCGCCGGTGAGGCCGGCGGGCTTGTTGTCGTCGTGACCGACCCAGGCGACGCCGAGCAGATCGCTGCCGAAGCCAACGAACCAGCTGTCGCGCGCGTCGTCCGAGGTACCCGTCTTGCCGGCGAGCGGCAGCGCATCCGGCAGCGTGGCGGCGAGGCTGCGCGCGGTGCCGCGCTCGACGACTCTCGTCAGCAGGTAGCGCGTGAGGAACGCGGTCGGCGCGTCGACGACGTGCTCGATCTTCAGGCCGTAGCGCTGCAGCGGCGTGTTGTGGGTGTCGACGACCGCGCGGATCGCGCGCAGCGGGCTGCGGAAGCCGTCGTTCGCGATCGCCTGGTAGACCTGGGCGACCTCATAGGGCGTCATGTCGATCGCGCCGAGAAAGAGCGACGGGTAATTCGGCGTCGTGCCCGCATAGCCGAACTTGCGCAGCGTCGAGGTGACGGCCGGAATGCCGAGGCGGAAGCCGAGATCGAGCGTCGCCAGGTTCAGCGATTTGGCGAGCGCGTCCTGCAGCGGCACGGGACCGTGGAACTGGCGATCGTAGTTCTGCGGCGTCCACTGCTTGCCGTTCGGCGTCGTATAGGTCCGCGGCTCGTCCTCGAGGCTCGTCAGCACGTTGAACTGCTGCGGGCGCGCGAGAGCCGTCATGTAGACGAAGGGCTTCATCAGCGAGCCGATCTGCCGCTTGGCGTCCAGCGCGCGGTTGAAGCCGCCCGGGGCGCCGCGCCGATCGCCGATCAGCGCCTTGATGTCGCCCGACTGCGGATCGGCGACGACCAGCGCCGCCTGCAGCTGGTTCTTCGACGCCGGCCGCGCCTTCTCCAGCGCCGCGACGCCGTCGGCGACTGCCTTCTCGGCCGCAAGCTGCACGCGCACGTCGAGCGTCGTGAAGATCTTGAGGCCCGCGGTCTGCAGATCCTCCTCGCGATATTCGCGCTTGAGCTGTCGTCGCAGCAGATCGAGGAAGGCCGCGTAATGCGCGCGCCCCCGCCACGCGCCTTCGCGCAGCACCAGCGGCGCCTTGCGCAGGCCGTCGGCCTGCGCCTGCGTCAGGAGCCCGCTCGTCGCGAGCCGCTGCAGCACCTCGTTGCGGCGGGCGAGCGCACGCTCGGGATGCTTGAACGGATTGAACAGCGACGGGCCGCGGATCATGCCGATCAGCAGCGCCTGCTCGGCGACGCCGAGCTCGGCCAGCGGCCGGCCGAAGTAGAACTGCGCCGCGAGGCCGAAGCCGTGAATCGCGCGGTTGCCGTCCTGGCCGAGGAACACTTCGTTGACGTAGGTCTCGAAGATCTCGCGCTTGCCGTACGCGCGCTCGATCGAGATCGCCATCATCGCTTCCTTGAGCTTGCGCGTCAGCGTGCGCTCCCGGGTCAGGAACAGGTTCTTCACGAGCTGCTGCGTCAGCGTGCTGGCGCCCTGCTCGATGCCGCCGCGCGTGAGATTGACCCACATCGCGCGCAGGATGCCGAGCCAGTCGACGCCGATGTGCTCCTCGAAGCGGCGGTCCTCCACCGCGATCAGCGCGCGCGTGAAGAAGGCCGGCAGCTCGGCCGCCGAGAGCAGCAGTCGATCCTCGAAGGTGGTCGCGTGGATGCGCCCGATCTCGGGCGGGTCGAAACGCAGAACGCCGATTTCACCGCCTTCGCTGCGCGTGATCGCGCCGACGCGTCCGCCCGTGAAGCGGATGTCCGCGATCTGCGCGGCTTCCGCGCCGTCCCAGAACACGAAGCCGCGCGTGTATACGAGCAGGCGGTTTCCCTCGTGCCGGAACTGACCGGCACCGGCCGGTTCGCGGACGCGGCGATAGCCGAGCACGCCGAGCATTTCGACGACCTGCGCCGGCGTCGCGTGCAACCCGGCATAGAGCTCCATCGGCGCGGCATAGATCCGGCCCGGCAGATCCCAGCGTCGCCGCTGGAATTTGCCGATCACCTGGTGATCGAGCCAGGCCCAGTAGGCGACGAAGACCAGCACGCACCAGATCGCGAGGTGCTTCGCCGCGAACAGCGCTCTGGCGAGCACGCTCGCAAGCGTGCCGCGCGTCGGCGTGTCGTCAGCGTCGGCCATGTCCGATCAGCGGGTAGGTGCGAAGGAGGCGATGAGACTCACGAACGGGTTGTGCTGCGATCGGCGCAGTCGCGCCGCGCGTCATTGTGCCCGCGAGCGAGGCGAGGATCGAGGGAGTGAACGGCAGGCGGAGCGGGAGGGGAGTCGGAGTGCGGAGGTGCCCGTCCGCTTTTGAAGTCGTCCGGGCACCTACGCTGTGAAGTAGCGTGAGGAGAGAGCCTCAGTTACTTCTTCTTCGCGGCCTTCTTGGCCGGCTTCTTCGCAGCCTTCTTCTTGGCCGGCTTACGAGCGGCCGCCTTCTTGGCGGCCGGCTTCTTCGCCGCAGCCTTCTTGCTGGAAGCTTTCTTTTTCGCAGTTGCCATGTGAAGAGTCCCCCTTCAACAATTGATTGAACAAAAAATGCAACACCACATTTGCTTATATACATCACCTACCGGTGATATGTAAAGGTACTACATAAAATAATTACGTAAGTGCCTTTCGCTGTGTGGAGAGCGCAACAGCATTCGTTGCGCGCGCGGCGTTTCATTTTTGTTCAGGACTCGTTCCACGACGGCGTGAGGATCACTTCAGCGCTTGCGACGTGCGCGCGCGGATCTGCTCGACGCTGCCGACACCGTCGACGCGGGCGAATTTGAGATTCGCGTTTTTTTCGGCTTTTTTCGCATAAAACTCGATCAGCGGCTCGGTCTGCGCGTGATAGACGCGCAGGCGATTGCGCACCGTCTCTTCCTTGTCGTCGTCGCGCTGGACCAGCGCTTCGCCGGTCACGTCGTCGCGTCCTTCGACGCGCGGCGGATTGAAGATCGTGTGATAGGTGCGTCCGGACGCCGGGTGCACGCGACGCCCGGACATGCGCCGGACGATCTCCTCGTCGTCGACCGCAATCTCGACCACGCGATCGACGGCGACGCCGATCGCGTCCAGCCCTTCGGCCTGCGGAATCGTGCGCGGGAAGCCGTCGAACAGAAAGCCGCGCGCGCAGTCCGCCTCGGCGATGCGCTGGCGGACGAGGCCGAGGATCAGCTCGTCGGACACCAGCCCGCCCGCATCCATCACGGCCTTCGCCTGCTTGCCGAGCTCGGTGCCGGCTTGCACGGCGGCGCGCAGCATGTCGCCGGTCGAGATTTTCGGAATCGAATATTCGGCGCAGATGAAATCAGCCTGCGTCCCCTTGCCGGCCCCGGGGCCGCCCAACAAAATCACTCGCATCGCCATCCCTCATCGAAGTTGCAGTAAGATTTTTTGCCGCCGCGGCCTGCGCCGCACGGCCGAGAACCCCGCAATCCGCGGAGATTCCATGAAGTTCGAACTCGATCAATCGTCCCGTCATCTCACGGTGCGCGCCTACGGCGCGCGTGAATTCCTCGTCGGCGACCGGCGCATCACGCGCCCCGTCGTGCTCTGCGGGGCGCAGGTGGACGAGCAGCTGCTGCCCGACGACATCGCAGCCCTGAACGAAGGCCACATCGAGCGTCTGTGCGCGCTCGGCACCGATCTGCTCCTCATCGGCACCGGCCCGCGCCAGGTGTTCCTCGCGCCCGCGCTGTCCGCGCTCGTGCTGAGCCGGGGGATCGGGTGCGAGGCGATGGACACCGCGGCTGCCTGTCGCAGCTACAACGTACTGGTCGCGGAATCGCGTTCGGTGGCGGCAGCCCTGTTCATGCTCGCGCCTTGACGGGCCGGTCGCCTGCGCAGGATCTCGGCGGCCGAGCGACGGTCCCGTCACGTCTCCGTGAACAGAGCGTCGACCGAAAAGCCCTCCCGTTCGAGTATGTGGCGCAAGCGGCGCAGCGCCTCGATCTGGATCTGGCGGACGCGTTCGCGCGTCACGCCGATCTCGGCCCCGACTTCCTCGAGGGTCGCGATCTCGCGGCCATCGAGTCCGAAGCGCCGCTCGACGACCGCACGCTGCTTGTCGTTGAGCTGGGACAACCAGATTTCGATGTGCCGCTGCACGTCGTTGTCCTGCAGCAGGCGCGCAGGATCGCGATTCTGCTCGTCCGGGATGGTGTCGATCAACGTGCGCTCGGATTCGCGGTCGATCGGGCTGTCGACGGACGCGATGCGCTCGTTGAGACCGAGCATGCGCTTCACTTCCTCGATCGGACGATCGAGCATCTGCGCAACGTCCTCGGGGCTGGGCTCGCGCTCCAGCGTCTGTGCGAGCTTGCGCGCGGCGCGCAGGTAGATGTTGATCTCCTTCACCACGTGGATCGGCAGGCGGATGGTGCGTGTCTGGTTCATCAGCGCACGCTCGATGGTCTGGCGGATCCACCAGGTCGCGTACGTCGAGAAGCGGAAGCCGCGCTCGGGATCGAACTTCTCGACTGCGCGGATGAGGCCGAGATTGCCTTCCTCGATCAGATCGAGCAGCGCCAGTCCGCGGTTCATGTAGCGCCGCGCAATCTTCACGACG
>JBFWSI010000239.1:0-6263 GCA_050248455.1 Gammaproteobacteria bacterium
CCGCTACTGCTATCGCAGCGTCTGTCCCGAGACGCACCACGACTGCCTGCGCCAGGTGCCGCCGGCGGCCGTCGCCGCCGCGACGATCGATCTGCTCGCGCGACGCGGCGACGGCATCGACCCGCCGCCCTTGCCCGCGATGCCCGGCGCCGCGCCGCGCGAACTGGCACTGCCGGCCTGACGGAAGGGGCTGCATGTATACGCTCGGCATCAACGCCGCTTTCCACGATTGCTCGGCCTGCCTCGTCGCCGACGGTGTCGTGCTCGCCGCCGCGGAGGAAGAGCGCTTCACCGAAGTGAAGCACGGCAAGCGGCCGGTGCCGTTCACGACCTGGCAGCTGCCGTTCCACGCGATCGACTTCTGCCTCGCGCAGGCCGGCATCGAGCTGCGCGAGATCGATCACGTCGCCTATGCCTACGATCCGACGGTGCTGCTGCACGAAGCGCTGCCGACGGCGGAGATCACGCTGCCGCTGACGCCCTCCGCGCATGGCAGCGACAACCCGTGGCTGCCGCTGTTTCTCGCCTACATCGTCAATGCGCCGCGCCAGCTCGCCGGCGGCGCGCCCCATCATCTCGCGGCACGCTTTCGCGACGTCGCCTACGACGGCCCGTTCGCCTGGCACTGGGTCGAGCACCATCTCGCGCACGAGGCGAGCGCCTTCCTCGCCGCGCCCTTCGACGACTGCGCGGTGCTGACGATCGACGGCCAGGGCGAGAAGACGACGACGAGCTTCGGCAGCTTCGCCGGCGGCGACTACCGCCGCGTCAAGCAGATCGCGCTGCCGCACTCGCTCGGCATGCTGTACGAGGACATCACGCGGCATCTCGGCTTCCTGCATTCGTCCGACGAGTACAAGGTGATGGCGCTCGCGTCCTTCGGCGAGCCGCGCTACCTCGACGAATTCCGCCACGTCGTGCAGCGCGATGCGCATGGCGGTTATCGCATCGTGCGCGGCGACACGTCCGAATGGCTCGGTCCTCCGCGCCTGCGCGGCGGACCGCTGGAGCCCCATCACTACGACATCGCGCGCTCGCTGCAGGCCGTGCTCGAGGAGACCGCGCTCGGCATGGCGTTCTGGCTGCAGCACGAGACCGGCCAGCGCCAACTCGCGCTGGCGGGCGGCGTGAGCTTGAACTGCGTGATGAACGCGCGCCTGCGCGACAACGGGCCTTTCGACGAAGTCTGGGTGCAGCCGGCGGCCGGCGACGCCGGCACCGCGTTGGGCGCGGCGCTGTGGATCGACTACCAGCAGCGCGGACGGCCGCCGCGGCGCTGGCGCATGGAACACGCCTATCTCGGCCCGGCCTACACCGACGCCGAGATCGAAGACTTCCTGCGCTGGTCGAAGCTGCCCTACCGGCGGCTGACCGACGTCGCCGCCGAGACCGCGCGCCTGCTCGCCGACGGCGCGATCATCGGCTGGTTCCAGGGGCGCATGGAGTTCGGGCCGCGTGCGCTGGGTGCGCGCTCGATCCTCGCGTCGCCGCTCGCTGCCGACATGCAGGCGCGCCTGAACGAGATCAAGGATCGCGAGGACTTCCGTCCCGTCGCCCCGGTCGTGCTCGAGGAGGCGGCGGCCGACTGGTTCGTCGGCGCGCGGCCGGCGCCGTTCATGCTCTTCACGTTCGACGTGCGGCCGGAGCGCGCGGCGCGCATCCCGGCCGTGACGCACGTCGACGGCACGGCGCGCGTGCAGACCGTCAACGCGACCCAGCATCCGCTCTACCATCGGCTGCTCGGCGAGTTCGCGGCGCTGACGGGCGTGCCCGTGCTCGTCAACACCTCGTTCAATACGCGCGGTCAGCCGATCGTCTGCACGCCGCGCCACGCGGTCGAATGCTTCTGGACCTCGCCGCTGGACGCGCTGGTGATCGGCTCCTTCGTGCTCGAGAAAGGCGCCGGCGCGCCACGTACTTCCACGAGTCGCGATGAACTCGCGGCACGGGAGCAGGCGCGATGAGGACCAAGCCGCGCGTGTCCGTGGTCGTGCCGACCTTCAGGCGCCCGGCGCTGATCGCGCGCTGCGTGACGGCGCTGCTCGTGCAAGGCCTGCGCGCCGACGATTATGAAATTCTCGTCGCCGATGATGCCAACGAGCCGACGCTCGCCGCGCGGCTCGCGGGCCTGCCGAACCCGCACGGCGTACGCCTCGACCTCGTCACGGTCGGCCCCGCGCACGGCCCGGCCGCGGCGCGCAATGCGGGCTGGCGCGCGGCGCAGGGCGAGATCGTCGCCTTCACCGACGACGACACGCTCCCCGCGCCGGACTGGCTCGCCGCCGGTCTCGCCGCGATGCGCGAGGCCGATGCGGCGACGGGACGCGTGACGATGGCGCTGCCGACGCCCTGCACCGATTACGCGCGCGACGCGGCGGGCCTGACGCGCGCCGAGTTCGTGACCGCGAACTGCTTCGTGCGCCGCGCGACGCTGGAGCTGATCGGCGGCTTCGACGAGCGCTACACCGAAGCCTGGCGCGAGGATTCCGATCTGCACTTCGCGCTGCTCGCCTGCGGCGCGCGCGTGGTCCAGGCGCCGGCAGCCGTCGTCGATCACCCGCTGCGACCCGCCGGCTTCGGCGTGAGCTTGCGTCAGCAACGCAAGATCCGCTTCGACGCGCTGCTGTACCGCAAGTATCCGCGGCTCTATCGCGAGCGCATCCGCGCGCGGCCGCAGTGGCGCTACTACGCGATCGTGCTCGCCGCCGCCGCCGCGCTCACGGGCGCGGCGGCGGAACGCTGGGACACGGCTGCGCTCGCAGCAGCGGTCTGGGGCGCTCTGACGCTGGAGTTCTGCGTGCGACGCCTGCGCGGGACCACGCGCGCGCCGGCGCATCTCGCCGAGATGCTGCTGACCTCGATCGCGATCCCGCCGCTGGCGGTGTACTGGCGCGCGATCGGCGCCTGGCGCTTCCGCTCGCCGCTGCTGTGAGCCGGCGATGAGCGGCTGCGACCTCGCGCGTTACTGGGAGCCGGCGCCGCAGCGGATCGCGGTGTTCCGCGCGCTGCAGCTCGGCGATCTGCTGTGCGCCGTGCCGGCGCTGCGCGCGCTCAGACGGCGGGCGCCCGAGGCCGAGATCACGCTCGTCGGCCTGCCGTGGGCGGCCGCGTTCACGGCACGCTACGCACACTATCTCGATCGCTTCGTCGAGTTTCCCGGCGCCTGCGGCCTGCCGGAGCGCGAGCCCGACCACGAGGCCTTTCCTCGTTTCATCGCCGACATGCGCGCCCGGCGCTACGATCTCGCCGTGCAGCTCCACGGCAGCGGCGCGCTGTGCAACCTGATCGTCGAGGACTTCGGCGCGCGCGAGTGCATCGCGCACGTGCCGGCGGCCGCGCCGCTCGCGCCGGGGCGACGGCGCTGGCGTGACGACGAAGCCGAGATCGCGCGCTGGCTCGCCTTGCTCGAAGAGGCCGGTGCGCCCGCCTGCGGCCGCGAGCTCGAGTTTCCGCTGACGCCGGCGGATCGTGCCGAGCTCGACGCCTTGAGCCGGACGCTGGACTTCGATCCGATGAACTGCGTATGCGTGCATCCCGGCGCGCGGCTGCGCTCGCGGCGCTGGGGGACGGCCCGTTTCGCCGCGGTCGGCGACGCGCTCGCGGCGCAGGGCCTGACGATCGCGCTGACCGGCGCGCGTGACGAGGCGGCGTTGACGGCCGAGGTCGCCGCGCGCATGCAGCGGCCGGCGCTCGATCTCGCGGGCCGCACCTCGCTGGGTGCACTGGCGGCGCTGGTCGCGCGCTGCCGGCTCGTCGTCGCCAACGACACGGGGATTTCGCACGTCGCCGCCGCGCTGGGCACGCGCAGCGTGATCGTGTCCAGCGGCGGCGATGCCGCGCGCTGGGCGCCGCTGGATCGCGGGCGCCATCACGTGCTGCACGCAGCCGCGCCGTGCCGTCCGTGCACACATGAAGCCTGTCCCTATCCCGAACATCCCTGCGCGCGCGACGTCGCGGTCGCGCAGGTGCTGGACGCGGCGCGTGCGCTGCTCTGCGCGGAGACACCGCATGCCGCGTAGACTCCGCGTGCTGACCTGGCACGTGCACGGCAACTATCTCTATTACCTGACGCAGGCCCCGCACGACTTCTTCGTGCTGTGGCAGCCCGGCGAGCCGCCCGGCTATGCCGGCGCGCGCGGCGCGCTGCCGTGGGGAGCGAACGTGCACGAGCAGCCCGTCGCGACGCTGCGCGGCGCGCGCTTCGACTGCGTGCTCTACCAGTCCGCCGCGCACTGGGCGCAGGACCGTCTCGCGCTGCTCGACGACGCGCAGCGGCGCCTGCCGGCGATCGTGCTCGAGCACGATCCGCCGCAGGCGCATCCGACCGACACGCGCCATCCCGTGCAGGATGCGAACGCGCTGCTGGTGCACGTCACGCCGTTCAACGCGCTGATGTGGGACAGCGGGATCACGCCCGCGCGCGTGATCGAGCACGGCGTCATGGTGCCGGACGCGGTGCGCTACCGGGGCGATCTCGCCCGCGGCCTTGCGGTCGTCAACAATCTCGCGCGCCGCGGCCGGCGGCTCGGCGCCGACGTCTACGCACGGCTCGCGGACAAGGTGCCGCTGGAGCTCGTCGGCATGAATGCGGCCGAAGCCGGCGGGCGCGGCGAGATCCCGAATCCCGAGCTGCCGGCGTTCATGGCGCGCCATCGCTTCCTGTTCAATCCGATCCGCTACACCAGCCTCGGCCTCGCCGTGATCGAGGGGATGATGGTGGGCCTGCCGGTGGTCGGCCTCGCGACGACCGAGCTTGCGACGGTCGTGCGCAACGGCGTCGAAGGCTGGCTCGCGACCGATCCCGATGCGCTGCTGCCCGTGATGCACCAGCTGCTGGACGATCCCGCCCTCGCCCGCGACTGGGGCGAGGCTGCCCGGCGCCGCGCACGTGAACGCTTCGGCATCGCGCGCTTCACGGCGGACTGGGATCGCGCGCTGCGGGAAGTGACGAGCGGCTGAACGTCTCTATCTCTTGTAGCCCGGATGAGCGCAGCGAATCCGGGGTCCGACGTCGAGGTGCAGGCAATGCCGATCCCGGATTCGCTATGCTCATCCGGACTACGAAGAAAAAGACGCCGCGAAGGCGGGTGGCCGCGCATCTGGCGCACGCGTGCACGCGAGCGCACGGCCGCGTAGGCTTACGACGCCTGGAAGCGCAGAGACGACGTTCATGCTCCGACGCCACGCTGTATTCGCCGCAGGACTCGCTAGTCTGCTCGCGGCGTGCGCGACGCCTGCCCCGCCTCCGCCACCGCCGCCTGCGCCGGTCGTGACACCGCCACCCGCCGCGCCCATCGCGACGGCGACGACCTATTCCGGCACGCTGGACTACCCCATGCGCATCGCGCTGCCGCCGGACACCGCCGCGCTCGTCGAAGTGCTCGATGCGCGCGACGAAACGCCGATTGCGATCGCGCGCTACGCGCTAGACGGCCGCCAGGTGCCGGTGCCGTTCACGATCGACGTGCCGGCGGCAGAGGCGGGCGCAGCCCGGGTGCTGCGCGCGTCCTTCGTCGTCAAGGGCCGCAAGCGCTGGCGCAGCCAGACCTTGCCGGTGTCGCCGGCGAAGACCCAGCTCGGCACGATCACGCTGGGCCCGATCGCGCCGCCGGTCGATCAGTATCGCTGCGGCGAGACCCTCGTCGGCCTCGGTCCCGGCGAGGACGGCCACGCCGATCTGGTGCTGCCGAGCCGACGTCTCGTGCTCACGCAGGTGCCGAGCGCGAGCGGCGCGAAATATGTGCAGGCCGACGACGCGGGCACTTGGTTCTGGAGCAAGGCCGACGAGGCCAGCGTGTCGATCGACGGTGCGCCGCTGCCGAGCTGCACGCGCGTCGGCACGGAGAAGGAAACGCCGTAGCGCGACGCCGGTCGCCCTTTCCGCGGAGCCCGGCCTGGCCGCTTCAGATCCCATCGGTCGGCTCGGCCTGGCGCTGACCGGCGTGCGCGGCGCGAGGCGCCGCTTCGAGCGTCGCGCGCAGGCGCGGCAGGCTCCTCGGGTAGTTCTCCTGAATGAATGCCACGAGCTTTTCCCGCACTTCACAGCGCAGATCCCAGGACTTGCTGGCGTCGCTGGCGCTCGCGAGCGCGCGCAGCTCGAGCGTGCGCTCCGTGGCGTCCGTCACCTGTAGTACGTTCACCTTGCGGTCCCAGTTCGGCGAGGCTTCGAGAATCCGCGTGAGCGCCTGGCGCACCGCATTCACCGGCACCGCGTAGTCCACGTGCAGAAACACCGCGCCCAGAATGTCGGCCGAGGCTCGAGT
>JBFWSI010000240.1:0-6177 GCA_050248455.1 Gammaproteobacteria bacterium
GTCATCGCGACGATCGGCGGGCAGCGGCTGCCGAGCCGCGCACGCAGCGCCTGCGTGGTCTCGAAGCCGTCCATCTCGGGCATCTGGCAGTCCATGAACACGAGGTCGCAGGGTTCACGGGCGACCAGCGCCAGCGCCTCGCGCCCGCCGCGCGCGACCGCGACCTGCGCGCCGAGCCGGCGCAACAGCGCGGCGACGACCTGCAGATTGACCTCGACGTCGTCGACGACCAGCACGCGCGCTGCCCGCTCGCGGCCCGTGCCCGTCGCCGCGCCGGGACACAGGCGTGCGGCGGGCATCGTCTCCACCGCAGCCTGCTGATCGACCGCCGGCAGCGGCAGCTCGAAGGAGAAGCGGCTGCCTTGCCCCGGCACGGAGTCCACGCGCAGCTCGCCGCCCATCAGGCGCACGAGATTGCGGCAGATCGAGAGCCCGAGCCCCGTGCCGCCGAAGCGCCGGCTGGTCGATTCCTCGGCCTGCGTGAAGGGCTCGAAGATCTTCGCCAGCATCGCCGGCGGAATGCCGATGCCGGTATCGGCGATCTCGAAATGCAGGTGGCCGTCCGGCGCGCAGGACACGCGCAGGCTCACCTGGCCTTCCGGCGTGAACTTGACCGCGTTGCCGAGCAGATTGGTCAGGACCTGGCGCAGGCGCTTCGGATCGCCGATCACGCGCCGCGCACACAGATCGGCGTGGTCGATCGTCACGCTGAGCCCCTTGGCCCGCGCCGCGGTCTCGATCGCGGCGCGCGCGTCGGCGATCACCTCGGCCGGCTCGAACGGCACGCGCTCGAGCTGCAGGCGGCCGGCTTCGATCTTCGCGCCGTCGAGCAGATCGTTGATCAGCTCGAGCAGCGCGCGGCCCGAGCGCAGCGCGAGCGCGACGTAGTCGGCGAACGGCGGCAGCACCGCCGGATCGTCGAGCATCTGGAGCATGCCGATCACGCCGTTCAGCGGCGTGCGCAGCTCGTGGCTCACATTGGCGAGAAACTGCGACTTGGCGACGCTCGCCGCCTCCGCCCGCGACTTCGCCAGCGACAGATCGGCCTCGATGCGCTTGAAGGAAGTGATGTCGGTGCGCAGGCTGACGACACCGCCGTCGGCCGTCGGCCGGTCGCTGACCAGCAGCCAGCGCTCGCCGAGCTTCTGCTCCCAGCCGCCGGTGCCGTGGCGATGCTGGGCGAGCCGGTACTCGACGATGTCGTCGACGGCGAAGCGGCCGCAGCAGGCGGGATTGCGCGTGAAGAAATCGTGCAGGATGTCGCGGAAGCGCGTGCCCGGTGCGCTGAGCGCCGGCGGCATGCCGTAGAGCTCGCGATAGCGCTCGTTGCAGAACACGAGCCGGTCCTCGGCGTCGAAGCGCACGATGCCGGCATCCATCGCCTCGATCGCCTCGTCGAGCAGCTGGCGCGCGCGCGCCGACTCCTGTTCGCGCAGCTTGCGTTCGTTGATGTCCGAAGTGGAGCCCGCGACGCGTCGCGTCGCGCCGTTCTCGTCGCCGATCGCCATCGCGCGCGAGTGATACCAGCGCCACTCGTCGCTTTTCGTGCGCATCCGATATTCGAGGTCGAAGTCGTGCGCTCCGGCGGCGATCTGCGCGATCGCCGCGTCGAAGGCATCGACGTCGTCGGGATGGACGAAGGAATGCCAGCGCGCCCAGTCGCTGTCGATCTCCTCGTCGCGATAGCCGAGCAGCGCCTTCAGGCGCGGCGAGGCGTAGAGCACGCCAGTCTGCACGTGCCAGTCCCACAGACCGTCGTTCGACGCGTGGACGACGATCTCGAGCAGCTCGCGCCGCTCGTTCAGCGCCGCGGTCGCCTCCTTCAGCGGCGTGATGTCCGTGCGCAGGCTGATCACGCTGCCGTCGGCGAGGATGCGATCGTTGACCTGGAACCAGCGTGCGCCGAGCTGCATCTCCCAGCTGCGCTCCGGCCCGCGATGACGCGCCCGGCGCTGCTCGATCATCTGCTCGACCGTCATCCCGTTCAGGTGCTCGGGATGGCGCGTGTAGTGCGCGTGCGTGATGTCGAGGAGCCGCGTGCCCGGCCGCGTGTCCTCGTCGCCGAGGCCGTAGATGTCGCGGTAGCGCCGGTTGGCGAGCACCAGGCGATCCTCGGCGTCGAACATCACGAGCCCGCCGTCGATGCTGTCGATCGCGTCCTGCAGCAGGCGTCGCGCCTGCACCAGCTCGAGCTCCTTGGTCTTGCGTTCGTGGATGTCCGAGATCGAGCCGATCAGGCGGCGCACCTGCCCGGCCTCGTCGTGCACGGCCATGCCGCGCGCGCAGAACCAGCGATAGCTGCCGTCGGCCATGCGGCAGCGATACTCGACCTGCGTCGCACCCTGATCGACCCGCATCGCACGTCGCACGACCCTGACGATCTCGGGCCGATCTTCCTCGTGGAGATAGTCGATCCACTGTTCGAGCCGCGTCGGCAGCGTGCCCGACGCGTAGCCGAGCAGCTCGTGGAAGCGCGGCGAGAAATACAGATCCCCGCTCTGGAAGCTCCACTCCCACAGCCCGTCGTTGGTCGCGCGCACCGCGAGCTCGAGGAATTCCTGGCGTTCGCGCAGCGCGGCTTCGGTACGGCGGGCCGCCGTCACGTCCATGCGCAGGCTGACGAGCCCGCCCGACGGCGTCGCGCGCTCGCGGATCTCGATCCAGAGCTCGCCGAAGCGCTTCTCCCACACGGTGTCGCTGCGATGCTTGCGCAGGCGTTCGACGAGCACCTGTTCCGGCGCCCTGCCGGCGCAGAACTCCGGATGCGCGCGATAGAACTCGAGCAGCTGCAGGCGATAGGACGTGCCGGGCTCGACCATCGAGTCCGGCAGATCGAACAACTCCTGGTAACGGCGATTGCACAGCACGATGCGATCCTCGGCATCGAGGATCACGACGCCGCCGTCGATGCTCTCGATCGCATCGATGAGATAGTTGCGCATCTCCGCGATCTCGTGCTGCTGATCCTCGATCTGCGAGACGTCCGTCACCGCGCCGACGTAGCCGAGGAAGCAGCCGTGCTCGTCCCAGCGCGGCACGCCGCGATCGAGCACGTGGCGATAGACGCCATCGTGCCGCCGCAGGCGGTAGCGCGCTTCGAAGGGCGCGCGTGCGGCGTCGGCCTCGCGCGACAGCCGGCGCGTGCGCTCGCGATCCTCGGGATGGACGTGATCGAGCCAGCCCTCGCCGCGGTCGAGGCTCATCTCGCGGCCGACGAAGCTCGACCACTGGTCGTTGAACCACTGGCAGGTGCCGTGCTCGTCCTCGATCCAGGCCATGATCGGCGCGACCTCGGTCAGCAGCCGGAAGCGCGTCTCGGCCGCCGAGAGCTCGCGCTCGGCGCGCCGCTGTCCGGTGAGATCCTCGTGCGCGCCCATGTAGCCGTCGATCTCCCCGGCGGCATCGCGCAGCGGCGTGAGCTCGACGCGGCTCAGGACCTCGTGACCGTCGCGATGCCGATAGGCGAACTCGCCGGTCACCGAGCGGCCCTGCGCCAGCGCGGCTTCGACGCGCTCGATCGCGGACAGATCCTCGTAGCGGCCGATGAAGAGCTCGCGCAGCGGGCGGCCGCGGAGATCCTCCAGCCGATGGCCGTACATCTGTTCGAAGGCCGGGTTGATCCATTCGACGCGCTGCGCGGCGTCGGTGAGCGCGATCGCGTTGGTCGTCCGCGCCGCGATCTCGACGAGGCGCGACTGGTGGCGCAGCGAGCAATGGGCCTCCCCTGCCCGCCGCCGCGCGCCGAGCAGCGCGCCGATCCCGCCCGCGAGCGCGACGATCGCCATCTCGAGCACGCTGCCGGGTAGGCCCGGCGGCAGCGCCAGCAAGCTCGTCAGGCCCGCCGCACCGCTCGCGCACAGCAGCGCGGCCCAGGGTACGGAGGAAAGTGGGCGGATCGGAGTGGCGGGCGTCATACCGCTGCATAGCGGCAGGCGCGGCATGGGCTTTACGCGCCGGCGCCGATGCCGCGCGTCAGGCCACGATCGCCGGCGCCGGGCCGTCGTTGATCAGGGTATCGACCGCGGCGAGCAGGCGTTCGAGCGGGAGCGGCTTGGAGAAGAAATGCCGGATCCCCATCGCCGCGGCGATGCGCGCATCGACGCTCTCGCTGAAGCCCGTGCAGAGAATGACGGGCAGCATCGGCCGCATCGCCAGCAGCTCGCGCGCGAGCTCGACGCCGGTCAGGCCGGGCATCGTCTGATCGGTCACCAGCAGATCGAAGCGCGCGTCGGGGCCGCGCGCCCAGGCCAGTGCCTGGCGCGAGTCCGTGTAGCCGACCACCGCGTAGCCGTGACTCTCGAGCACTTCGGAAATCAGTCCCATGACGAGCGGCTCGTCGTCGACGACGAGGATGCGCGCGACGCGCGGCGCGGGCGCGGCCGGCGCCGGCGGCGTCGCCGGCACCGCGCGCACGAGGCTCTGCGCCGCTCGCAGCAGCAGCCGCACGGTGGTGCCGGTGCCGGGCGCGGTCTCGACCAGGATGTGGCCGCCGACCCGATGGACCACGCCGTGCGTGACCGCGAGGCCCATGCCGGTGCCCTTGCCGACCTCCTTGGTCGAGAAGAACGGCTCGAACAGGCGCGGCAGGTGCTCGGGCGCGATGCCGGTACCGGTGTCGCTGACCGCGATCTCGACGTAGCGCTCGGCGAAGCTCTCGCGACAGCTCGCGCACTGGCCGCGCAGCTGGCGCGGGGCGCGCACCGCGATCGTGATCTGGCCGTGGCCGCCGATCGCGTCGCGGGCGTTGACCGAGAGATTGACGATCGCCTGGTGCAGATCGACGCCGTCGACGAGCACCGGCGGCAGGCCCGGCTCGCTGACGGTGACGATGTGGATGTTGGCCGGGATGATCGCCTTCAGCAGCTTCACGGCCTCGCCGATCAGCGGCTGCACCGAAGTCGGCGTCACGACCTCGCGCGGCTCGCTGCGGCTGAACGCGAGCATCTTCGCGACCAGCTCGCGCGCGCGCTCGCCCGACTGGCGGATCGCATCGAGATAGGTGACGAGCTTGGCGTCCGCCTGCGTGCTGCGGCGTTCGCCGGCGAGCGCGGCATAGCCGAGGATGCTGGCGAGGATGTTGTTGAAGTCGTGCGCAATGCCGCCGGTCAGGTGGCCGATCGCATCCATCTTCTGCGCCTGCTGCAACTGCAGCTGCAGCCGGTGCTGCTCGATTTCGGCCTGGCGCTGCGCGGAAACGTCTTCGAGCGTGCCGGCGAAGCCGAGCGCCTGCCCTTGTTCGACGATCGGCGCCGCACGCAGGCGCACGATGCGCTCCGGCGTATCGGCCGTGCGGTACTCGATGTCGAAGCTGCCGGTCGCCGCCGCGACGTATTCGTACCAGCGCGCGCCGATCCACGCGCGCTCGTCCTCGTGCACGTGGCCGAGCCATGCGTGCTTGCGCCACTCGCGCTCGGTCGTGCCCGTGATCCGCGCGAAGACCCGGTTGCGGAACACGATCGCGCCGTCGGTGCCGGCGAGGAAGATGCCGAGCGGCGAGTTGTCGAACACCGTGCGCAGCCGCGCCTCGCTCTCGTGCAGCGCCTGCTCCGTGCGCTTGATCGCGGTGATGTCGTGACGCAGGCTGACGACGCCGCCGTCGGCGGTGGTGTTGTTCGTGATCTGCAGCCAGCGGCTGCCGCGCTGCTGTTCGAAGCTGCCGCGTCGCTCGCGATACTGCCTGGCGCGCTCGGCGACGATGGTGTCGAGGTCGACACCCACGCGGTAGCCGGGATGCGCCGCATAGTGCGCGCGCACGAGATCCTCGAGGCGTGCCCCCGGTTCGGGCGCGAGCCCCGTGTTGCCGTACATCTCGCGAAAGCGCTGGTTGCACAGCACCAGGCGCTCGTCGCGATCGAACATCACGATGCCGACCTCGAGGCTCTCGATCGCGTCCTGCAGCTGTTGCCGGGCCTGCGCGAGCTCCTCTTCCCGGCGGTGACGTTCGTTGGTGTCGGACAGCGAGCCGATCAGGCGATACGGCCTGCCCTGCGCGTCGCGCACGATCGCGGCGCGGCCGTGGTACCAGCCCCAGCGGCCGTCCTTGCGCTTCAAGCGCATCTCGCGCGACACGAACTCGGCCTCGCCCGGCGCGCTGCGGGCGAGCGCATCGAGGCGCGCCTGCGCCTCGTCCGGGTGCATGTGGGCGGCGGTGAACGCGGACCATACGGTCGGCAGCTC